>CAZNQZ010000122.1:0-4455 GCA_964575245.1 uncultured Lachnobacterium sp.
GTGCAGAAGATTTCGATAAAACAGAAAATTTCATTGCAGTTCCCAAGGAACTTCCCGGACGGCGTATCTACACGCTGAAGAAGGCCTTTTTCTCCATGGTCACAATGGGGAGGAATACCGTCATCAATGCGCACGAGGAACTGCATGAGTGGCTGGCGGACTGGAGCAGGGGAAAGGAAGGAATTTGGCTCTTTGAACATCACAATCTGATGGAGTTGGAGGGAGAGCTTTCCAGGTACGGGCAGCGGTTGTGGCAGAGTCATCATATGTTTTTGCCGAAGGCAAGGATGGAGGAGGTTGACATGCCATTTGACATACAGTGGTTTGAGCAGGAGGACATTCAGTCTCTGTACGGAAAGGACGAGTTTCCGAATGCGCTGTGCGAGTGCTTTAAACCGGAGCGACCGGACGTGTTGGCGGTAGCGGCAATGCATGAGGGGCAGATGGTCGGTCTGGCGGGATGCTCGGCGGATACGAAGCTGTTTTGGCAAATCGGGATTGATGTGCTTCCGGAATGGAGAGGCAGGGGCATTGCGACGGCGCTGGTGAAGCTATTGAAAAATGAGGCCTTCCGACGGGGAGCAATTCCCTTTTACGGAACCAGTCTGTCAAACATAGGTTCCTGGAAGGTGGCGCTCGGCAGCGGATTTTATCCGATGTGGGTAGAGATAGAGACGAAGGAGCAGCAGTCATGAAGTGACTGCTTCAGAGGATAGAGGGATTACAGTGAGAGCTAAAATTATTGTTAAAAGCATTATTTTCAACAGAGCGCACAGCAGAATACTTCTCATACAGAGAAGCAATACCGACGATATCGGCGCGGACTCATGGGAAAACGAGGGAGGAAATGTTGAGTGCGGGGAGACTCCCGAACAGGCTATGAAGCGGGAGATAAGGGAGGAAACCGGTATTGAGGAAATTCTGATCAAACGCATCGCATATGTTACCCTTGTAAACAGTGATGACCCGTATCTGATCATTGCTTATCTTTGCGAGTCCCAGACGGAAAACGTCGCTTTGAGCGACGAACATCAGGCTTTTGTATGGGCGGATCAAAGGGAATGCATTCATATGCTGCCGGAAGAAATTATCGGTGATTTTGAAAAAAACAAGATTTTTGATTACTTTGAGATTGAGAAAGAAACTATGATTATACCGGCGAAAACCACGGACGAGAGCGTCCTTGCTCTTTTTTCACAGCATGACGACTTTATGATTGATTTTTTGGGCGATGATAAGGGATGCTATACGCGATATCATGAGAATGAGAAGCTTGAAAACGTGTGGCTTGTGGTTTTGGATAATGTCCCCGCAGGGTGTATTGCCTACAGACAAAAGGCTGATGGAGTAGGTGAGGTTAAGCGCCTGTATATCAAGGAGGAATATCGTGGCAGGGGAATATCAAAGGAACTGCTGGAGACGGTGGAATGCCATGCCAAAGAGCAGGGGTGTCATACTCTGTTTTGCGATACAAGGATCACGCTTGAACCTGCCGTTTCTCTATACCGCGCATTCGGGTTTCATATTGTCTTTCAACAGGGCTTATATATTCAGATGGAAAAGGATATATGTGATAAGGCAAAAGAGGAGGGAAGCTGTGCTGATTGATGATATCAGAAAAGAATTATTTGAGCTTCAGGATCAGAAGTATCGCGATTTTCAGGGGAAGCTGATTCCGACCGTCGGCATCGACACCGTAATCGGAGTGAGGACGCCGGAGCTGCGCAGGTATGCAAAGCAGCTGGCAGGGCGGGAGGAGCTTGCGGAGTTTCTCTATGACCTTCCGCATCAGTATTTTGATGAAAACCAGCTGCACGCGTTCCTGATTTCCGGGATGAAGGACTTTGAGCGCTGCATAGAAGAAGTCTGCCGCTTTCTGCCCTTTGTGGATAACTGGGCGACCTGCGACCAGATGTCCCCGAAAATTTTTAAAAAGAACCGGGCAGAGCTGCTTGCATACATAAGGGAATGGATGGCCTCGGGAAAGACCTATACGATTAGGTTTGCGATCGGAATGCTGATGGAGCATTTTCTGGATGAAGATTTTGACATTGCGTATCCAGAGATGGTTGCGCATGTCCGGTCGGAGGAATATTATGTCAACATGATGATTGCCTGGTATTTCGCCACGGCGCTGGCCAAACAGTATGAGGCAGTGCTGCCGTTTATTGAGGAGCGGAGGCTGGACCCATGGACCCACAATAAGGCAATCCAGAAGTCTGTGGAGAGCTACCGTATTACGGCGGAGCAGAAGGCTTATCTGAAAAGTTTAAAGGTAAAAGCAAAGGAATGTCAAGCTAAATAAAGAGTTGACGAGCTAAAACGTCACCTAAAATTCAGGTGGCGTTTTTTGCGATGTGTCTGTATTCAGGATTCCCGCCATGCGCAGCAGATAGCGCGCGTTTGTGGTAGTGCAGCGCCCGTTTTTTAATCTGTAATCAAAGAAAATCCGATTTTCCCTGTAGTATTCTGTAAAATGATAATTTACCGCGTCGATGTCCGGGGCGTTTTCCAGATCGCAGAGCTCAAAGTCATGAGTAGTGACCAGTGTCAGTGCACAGGGCTTTGACAGATTTCGTATGGTCTCTTTCGCGGCAAAAATCCGGTCCTTTGAATTTGTTCCCTTATAAATCTCATCAATCAGAGAAATCATGGGTATTTGCTTTGCGCTGATTTCAATCATATGCTTAATGCGCAGCAGTTCTGCGTAAAAGGTGGAGATGCCATTGTTTACATCATCCACAGTACGGATGGATGTGCACAGCTTCATAAGCGAAACATGCAGGCTTTTGGCGGTGCAAAACCCGCCGGCATAAGCCAACACCAGATTTATGCCAATGCTGCGCATAAAGGTGGTTTTTCCGGACATATTTGAACCTGTGATAATGCAGGTGCAATGGGGCAGGCTGATGTCATTGCCCACTGCCGCCGACTCGTTCAACAGCGGATGCCTGAGATCGGAGGCCGACAATACAGGATGGCAGGAGTCCACAATTTCCGGTAAGCAGTGGACTCTGCGCGTGTGACAAATCACGCTCAAGCTGATTAAGGCCTCGGCATTCCCCAATGCGGTAAGCCAGCTTTCTATCATGTCCCTGTAATTGCTTTTCCATTTTCCGTACCGTTCTATACAATGATAGTCGTGCAAAAACAGGCCGTTATAGAACAGGAACGCATAGACATTGCGACGCGCGCATACAGATTCCGCAATTGCCTCCAACTCCTTTAATGCGACAGATGCGCCGCCCTTTTGGGACAAAATCTCCTGCAAAGCTTTCAGGAAGGGGCTGTCAAATGTTTCGCTCTCTAAAAGCTGAAACAGTTTCCGGTAAGGGGTGATGGCCCTGTTCATCTGATAGACAGGGGATAGAGTCTTATTGTTCCAGTAGCATCCGAGGAAGGCAGACAGTAATTGCGCCGATGAAAAAAGTGAGAAAAGGGGCATGGTCAGATGCCGATACACACCCAACAGGGCAGCAAATAAAAATATCAGCGTTAGCATGGGGGACAGTCTGATCAATATCCGGCAAGCCAGGGGAAACTTATTTCCTGCTTTCAGAGCATGAAAAAAGCGCTCCATAATTTGTCCGGACTCTTCATATGGAATGTCCCGTAAACGTCTTGCGCTGGTTTCCAGCTCTATGCAGAATTCTGCTTTTTGAGCGAGCTCTGCGGTTGCCTGCTGGCGGCTTTTGATCTCATCGGAGATCTGCCGGGCTGATTCCATCGCAAAATCCCTGCCCGGTAGGCTCAGCCAGAGGGCGAGCTGATCCTGACCCCGGACGGTACTTGCCGTGCAGATATATTGGTAGAGGGAGCCCTTGCCAAACAGGTCAAGGTCGCTGGCCTCCGGAAACTCATCCCTTAAATATCTCGCCCCGTCTAAAGGGAAACTCTTCCATTCGTCTGTAAATCGCGCCAGATACTCCTTTAGGACAGACTGTGAATCCTTCAGATATTCTTGCTCTTCCTTCAGCTTGCTGTGGCGGCGGATTAACAGGAGAAAGGCAATTCCAAGTGCCGCCGCAGGGGGGAGATAAGCGGGGCTTTTTTGTTGATATCCGATGAAAAGGAGCACTCCTGCAACGGCAAACAGGATGCCGCGCCAGAATGAGATCTGGTCAGATGCCCTGGTTAGTTCATCTGATTTTTTCCGGCTGGATTCGTATTTTTCCTCATACCATAAAAATTCTTTACCGGTAGACATAAATGTTTACCTTTTTGGTTACGGTTTTATAGTTCTTATCTGTTACCTTGACCGTGATAACCGCTTTTCCGGTGAAATTGCCCGCAACGGTAACCTTTCCGGCGGCGTTTACCTTAACCTTGGGGCGGTTCGAGGAATATTTGACGGTTCCGGCGGCTCTCTTCACATTCAGCGCAATTGTCCGTGGTTTTCCGTTATAAATCAGATAATAGTTTGCCTGCTTTAAGGTCACCTTATTGTTTGCCTTC
>CAZNQZ010000122.1:4465-5103 GCA_964575245.1 uncultured Lachnobacterium sp.
TGCGATTATCACATGAGCGGTTCCCGCGTTTGTGTTTTTGGTATAAGTGACGGTATAATCGCTGTTCTCCTTTAAAATGTAGCCGTTTAATATGACCATCACAGACGGGGTCTTGTCGTAACCGTCATAGACATAGCTGTCCGTTTCCAGAGTTACGATGGCGGGAGCAAGATCGGTGACCGGATTTGCGATGGTGAAGCTTGCGCTGGCCATGCCGGTATAGCGGTTAATTCCAAAGACGGTCACACGGGCAGTTCCCTCGTGCGTGTTGTTGGAATACATAACCGTATAATCGGTGTTCTGCTTTAATGTGTAGCCGTTTAATGTGACAGTCACGGCGGGGGTCTTGGCGTAGCCGTCATAGACATAGCTGTTCTGGGCCAGAGTTACGACGGCGCGTGACAGATCAAAAGAAGTCTGCTGCTGGTTGGTGATCGTAAAGCTGGCGTAAGTAGAGCCGGAGTAAGCGCCGATACCGGTGACGGTTACCTGAGCGGTTCCCGCGTAAATGTTGTTGGAGTATGAAACCGTGTAATCAATATTCTGCCGCAGCGTGTAGCCGTTTAAAGAGACAGTCACGGCAGGGGTCTTGGCGTAGCCGTCATAGACATAGCTGTTCTGGGCCAGAGTTACGACGG
>CAZNQZ010000122.1:5203-6335 GCA_964575245.1 uncultured Lachnobacterium sp.
CGCGTGACAGATCAAAAGAAGTCTGCTGCTGGTTGGTGATCGTAAAGCTGGCGTAGGCAGAGCCGGAGTAAGCGCCGATACCGGTGACGGTCACCTGAGCGGTTCCCGGCGCTGTGTTATTGAAATACATGACGAAATAGTCTGAATTTTCTTTTAAGATGGCACCGTTCAGCATCACGGTCACTGCGGGAGTCTTGGCGTAGCCATCGTAAACATAGCTGATCTGTGACAGGCGGATTACCGCCGCACCCAGATTTGTGCTGTTTCCGTTTACGGTTACTGGAACCTCGATGGTTTTGCCGCCTATGGTGGCTGTCAGGCTGGTCCTTCCGGATTGCAGGGCGGACAGCTGATTGCCCGTGATAAAGGCGCGGCTGGCATCCCGGACGGTCCAGACACAAGCGTCCGTCGGCTGCACCAGTGCGGGAGGCGCGCTGCGCCAGGTGTCCTTTGTGCGGAGTTCCGCGGACACGGTGGGGAGGGGACGGCTCTCACCGGATTTCATCTGATAGCTGGACGGATTTGCCGTGTAGGTCAGGGAGGTGATCAGGTCGGAGCGTATCTGCATCTCCACCGCTGTGGACTCATTGTTGGGATTGGTGTAGACTGCCGACTGGACGGAGTCTGCAAATTCCTGCACCCAATAGTGGCAGCCGTTATAGTAGACATGAGAAATGCCCACGGCCCCGTATCTGCTGTCAAGCATATTTCTCCGGTGACCCTGTCCGGCATAGCCCTCGTTGTCCTCCTTCCAGAGCTGAAACACATAAGAAGCCGTCATATCTCCGGTGCCGATGGCAATATTTTCACCCATAGAGTGATAACCGCCTGAATATGCGGTGAAGCAGCTTTCGCCGTTTGGCCGTGTGTGTGAGTAGGAGACCACCAGCTCCATTGCGCGCTGCATCGCGATCCGCTCCAGCTGGTAATCGTACTGAAGCTGCTGCAGCCCGGAGACGGGGTCTTTGTTGGTATTGGTCTCATTCCACTGCCATGCCTCCGTGCTGGTTCGGAAATTGTTGATCATGACAAGCATTTCCCGCGCATCGGTCTGCTTGTAGGTACCGGTTACGGTATAGCTGTGGAGTTCGGCAGCCTGAACCGCGGTCTGCGGCAGGCAGGCGGCAAGCAT
>CAZNQZ010000123.1:0-6224 GCA_964575245.1 uncultured Lachnobacterium sp.
TTCTCTGCAAAATCCGGATTGCAATGCTGCGCTGCAGAGAATTTTTCCCCAGATCGACTTAGCTGCAATCAACCAAATGATTGAAGAGGCACCCTTTATCAGCCCGTTGCAAAAAAGGTTTTACCAAACGATAATCAGGGAGAGAAAAGAAAAAATATTGGATTACAGTATGGAAAAGCTGCTCCGGCTGGAAAAAGAATGCGGATATGAGCAGATGCAAGGGGCGGGTCCCGAAGGGGAGGAACCGACGGAAATGGAATTATAATCTGGCTGTCGAAAGAAATTTCGGCAGTATTTTTATGCGCAGGGGATAAATCTTCCCTACTCGATTATCCTAATCTATCATGAACCGAAAAACACAATAATTTCCCACTTCATTTGTAATAAATCTGATAATATTGCCTATTTTTAGATAGCAAGACGGCTCAATGGAAAGAGGCCAGGGAATCATGCCAACTGACACAATACAGAAGGAAAACTATTGTCTTTATAGAAATGAGTTGTGAAGTATGGTATACTGTCCGTAGGGAAAACAATAAGCTTTAAAGGGAGCTGGTAATGAGAGTGATATTTTTGGAAAGAAATGCGACGAAGTATTTCCCTGCACAAGGATTGGGAGCAGATCAAGGTAAAGGTCATGCATGAGATCGTACAGACAGAATTCGAGCAGAGGGGACAAATCCTGATGGCGGTAAGGGAGTATAACCGCGAAAGGGAGCAGGCGCTGGATCAGGGCTGTATATGCCGGGAACAATGGTAAAAGGGAGGAACGTTATGCGTGTACTGCAGGGGGAAAAATTAAAGCAGATTATCAGTGAAATCCTAAAAAACAAATGTATTACCAGAGAACGGTTCCTGCTGAAAAATCTGCACGAATATGTCTCATCCGAGGATGACCGGAAGGTTCTCTGCCTGTATGGATTAAGGCGTACCGGAAAGACCATTATGATGCTGCAGGAAATGAATGACCTCAATGATTTTGATCATGTATTGTATATTCGCTGTGACGAGAATGACACAATGGGAAATCTGCGTGCAGAAATTGATGCTGTATTAGATTCTGATCCGGATTGCCGGAAGATATTTATCGACGAGGCCACAAAAGCAAAGGGCTTTATCAATTGCAGCAGCTTTCTGGCAGATGATTATGCAATACGCGGGATTCGGATTGTCTTGTCGGGGACAGACTCGCTCAGCTTCTTAATTGCAGGCAACCGTGAACTGTATGATCGGGCTGTATTTTTGCATACGACCTATATCCCGTTTGCGGAATATCATTATCTGCTTGGAAAATCGCTTGATGATTATATCCGGTATGGCGGCACATTAACGCAGGACGGGGAGGAAAATGCATTTCATGACGGGCAATCCGCCGAGCAGTATGTAAACAGTGCCATTGTTGAAAATATACTCCATACGCTCAAAACATGGAATGACGGCGATAATGTCGGGTACGACGTACTGGCAGATTTAATCGAACACGGGCTTTTGGAATCTGCGGTGAACAAGGTTCTGGAATACCACAATCACAGGTTCACAAAAAACAGATTAACGATGATTTCAAATCTTATGACTGGGGCTCGGCAGTGCAGATGATGCCAGAGACAATTGCGGAAATATCATTGGACGAGGCGTTCGATACGGAAAATATTAAGAAGCTGCTTCAGAACGCATTAGGCATCAAAAATCACCGCGGCATAAGGATAGATGACGAAACAGTCTCGTTTCTGGTCAAATACCTCATCCGCCTGGATGTTCTGTATCCGGTTCCTAAAACAGTGGGGCTGGATTGCGAGAAGGGCCAGACCTGTCTTTTTACACAGGTTGGGATGCGGTATGCACAGGCAGTCAGTCAGGCAGAGGTATTAGAACACCAGCTCTTGCGCACAGATCTTGCGGAAAAGCTTGTAACAGATATTCGCGGGCAGATCCTGGAGGATATCGTATTCGGGCAATTGCTTAGAGACTGCGCAGGCAGAAACGATCGGATTGTCACGCGGTACAGGGACTATGAGGGAAAAGAGATCGACATTCTTGTGTTGGACAGGGATATAAAATCCATTGCAGCGATTGAGGTGAAGCATTCGGACAAGCAGGACAAACAGCAGCGGAAACATCTGGTAAACGAAGCCGTCTGCAGTCAGATTGAGCGTATAACCGGTATGAAAATCGTCAGCCGTGCAGTCGTATACCGCGGGGAAAACGGGATGACGGAAGATGGAGTATGGTACATTAACGCCGACGAGTTCCTCTGCAGCTGCGAACAGGTGCTGCAGGCGCTGCTCCCTGGTCAGGACAGCGAAAGAAATGACTGTGACAGGGAAGATGCCGGTGAAAAAGAACAGTAAGTGAAGTCAGGGAGGTGTTAAATTGCCAGAATACAAACATGTAGTAAATTTTTGGAAAGAGAAGAAGATCAATACCGATGCGGAGTTGTCTGAAGCTTTGAATGCTCACAGCATAAATTTTGCATATAATTCTGGAAAAATCGAGAATGAGAATGTGACTTATCATGATACCAGAGAAATTTTTGATCATGATGGCGTAACGTCTTACACGGGGGATTTGAAAACATTATTTGAGATAAGAAATGCAAAAGCTGCGTATGAACTTTTTCTGGCGGCGTTCGGCGAAAAGCGGGATTTTAATGAGGATTTTATAAAAGAGCTGCAGGGCTGCCTGACACAGAATACCTATGACGTCCGCAGATGGCAGTTAGGGGAACGTCCCGGAGAGTATAAACATCATGATTATGTCATTGGAAGGGAAGAAGTCGGGGCGCCTCCATGGACTATTCGAGAAGAAATGTCTGAGCTGCTGGAGGAGCTTCAGGATATAGAAGATAAGGATGTATTAACTGCGGCAGCTTATTTCCATGCAAAATTTGAGAACATCCATCCGTTTGCGGATGGAAACGGACGGACCGGACGGCTGGCAATGAATTATTTTCTTATCATGCATAACCATCCGCCTGTCATCATCCACGAAGAAGATCGCAGGGAGTATTATGCTGCTCTGGAGGCATGGGATAACGAGCAGAGCCTTAAACCCCTGCAGGATTTTTTGGAATGGCAGACAGAAAAAACGTGGGGCAGGCAACTGCAGCGGAATAACGATTTTTGCAAAAGCACAGCCGAATTGCAGGAATATGAGCGTGAGTGACTGACACAATAAGCCTGCCTTGTAATCTTGACAGATGCAGATAGGCTTATAGCATAATTTGCGGAAAGGGAGCAGGAGCCGGATCAGGGCTGTATATGCCGGGAATAACGGCAAAAAGGAGTGTTTTGTAATGGATATATACTGTGGAAATGATTTAAAGGATTTCGTTCATAATTCACTGGATGATGCGTTTAAGGAACGGTTCCTGTTAAAAAATCTGCATGATTATATGACTTCAAAGAATGACAGAAAAGTTTTTTGCCTGTATGGATTAAGACGTACAGGGAAGACCATCATGATGCTGCAGGACAAACAGCGCGATTGCTGAAAATATCTCAAGAACGATAAAGCGTTGGCATGAGGGACATAATCATGTTTATGATGCATTGCGTCCGGTCATCACACATGACGATCTTTCTTCCGTAATACGAAAAGTGATCGGATATGACTCATGAGGTGACAAAATACCGGGATGTGTCCGGTAAAGAAGTTGACTTAGTTATTATGGATTTTGAAAACAAGACAGTGCTGTTCATCGAAGTAAAACTGTCTGAGAAAATAATAGATGGACAGAGAAAATATCTATTAGATGAGGATGTATGCAGAAACATCGAAAAAAAGGCAGGAATGCCGATTGCTAATAAAGCAGTCATCTATTTGGGCGAAAACGGAGAAACCGAAGACGGTATCCTGTATATCAATGCAGAGGATTTTTTAAAGAGGTCAAATTAAATGGCACTGGCATTGCTGAAGTATCCGCAGATTACGGAGTTTCAACTGCTGGCGGATATTTTGGATGGATTTGTTTTGCTATTGCGTCCGCGGCCAGTTTTTTGCGGACGGAAACAAAAGGACGGCAACGCTTGCTGCAAACCTGTATCTGATCAGGCATGGGGGTGGAATTTTCTTTCTTCCGGCAGAGCAAAAACTTGAATTTTATAAGAAATTGATTGCTTACTACGAATCGGGGGATTCGGAGGAATTAAAATTGTTTTTAGAAAACTGCATGATAAAATCATATACGAAAACTTTAGGGCAGAGGTTTCAGTTGTTGCGGGAAAAGGAAGGATTGACGAGACAGCAGGCGGCAGAGGTTTTCCATATCACACAGGAGAGGCTGTTTGCATTGGAAATGGATGCCGAACTTCCGAAAATGGAAGAATTGCAGCGAATTGCAAATCATTTTAATTTGGATATCGGTATTCTTGCGGAGAATACACCCTTGGAGGTTTTAGACAAAGAAGAAACCGAAGATATCGAAGTTGATTGTTAAAATGGAGTCCAAAGCTTAAATAAAGGTATAATTATTTACACAGTATTTAGAAAACCAAGTCGAACAGTGGGAGAGTGATTAAATGGCGATGGATTTTTTTACTTTAAAATTGATAGAGAAAATCGGGGCTGTATTTGCATTGGCAATGGCAGAGAAGCAATACGACCGTTATCAGTTTCTGAAAAAATGGTGTGCGTCAGAAACCTGTGAAGCCATCGCTGACTTCGACGAAACTATCTGCTCTCAGGGAAGGCTGTATATACTGGAGAACTTCGAGATTGAGTATAAGGATGATCTGCCGGATATAGACAGTGTCAGCGCCCTGTATGAGGAGGATATGTTCTGGTTTGGATATCTGTTAACCTATTGGCATTTTCTCGACGGAACGACCGGAAAAGAAGTCCTGAGGCGGTATGACGTATGCCGGATACTGGATGGCTATGATGTGCTGCATACGTTGAGTATTCCGCTTGCCATTGAGAACATTAAAGAGGATGACCGAAAATGCGTAAAATGAGAGTATATTACGGTTCGTATTGTGAAGTACGAAATCCGTCTCTTGACAAAGGACGGGCGGGCGCAGACTTTGGTGCAGGCTTCTATCTGACGTCGGATTTGCTGATGGCGGAAAAATGGGCAGGCAGAAAGAAAAATGCTAATATGAATGAATATACGCTAAAATGGATGGACTAAGGAAATATACGATTCCGCTGGACAAAGAACCGGAATTGGATTGTTAAGAGGGAGTACATATGATACAATAGAGACAAGGAGACAAGAGTCTCAGGGAAAATGATTATGGATATGCAGGGAGTCCGGAACGGGAAAGGGGCATAGCGTCAATGACGGAAGCGCTGAAACAGCATTTTGCAGACCGGCTGGAGCGGGCAGTCCGGCTGATTGATTCTTACGGCATCACGTATGAGGAAATGGGGATTTTTGGAAGCTATGCGCGTGGGGACTACACCAGCCAGAGCGACATTGACATCTGCCTGATCGTAAAGGAACACCCCGAGCGCGGGGTATCCGGCAGTATGCGCTGCGATGCGGAGGAGATGGGGGTGGATGTGGTCTATGTGAGACGGGAGTATTTCACGGACTCAAACGAGTGGTTTGCCCAGAACCTGCGCAAAGATTATAAGAGGATTAAATAAAATGAGAAAAATCGAAAACAATTATTATGACATTGCCTGCAGCGACCTGCTGTGTATGCAGTTTTTGCTTGACAGCGGATGCTATAATCAGATTTCGGTACATGCACAGCAGACTGCGGAAAAGATGTTAAAATCGGTTATGGAGCTGGCAGTGCCGCCGGATAATGACACGGAAAGAATCATGCGTGGACATAACCTGCGTCAAATTTATGATAAAATACATGCGTTTCTGCCGGATTTCGAGCTGAACCGGCATGAACTGTCTTCCCTGAAGGATTATTACTATGACACCAAGTATCCGGGCGATAATTTCACCAATGTTACGCAGGAGGAGTGCAACGACAACCTGCGGATTGCTTATGATGTCGTGGCGCAGGTCAACGAGTTCCGGCTGGGAAACGGGCTGAAAATCAATCAATTCATAAGGGATTTCTGTAAACCGGTTCCGACCGGGGAACTGGAAACAGAAGTACCGGAGCTGGACTAACGACTTGACATTTTGTGTGCTTTCGTATATACTAATACTAACTCGTCTGACACGTTTAGAATGAGGATCCGGTTTTTGCACAGCGATTACCGGTTTTTTAGTATGACGGGCATGCCGTCAGTCTGTGGTGAAAGTCCACAAAGGGCGT
>CAZNQZ010000124.1:0-6192 GCA_964575245.1 uncultured Lachnobacterium sp.
AAATGTGAATTTAATTTTATGAAAACAATGCTTTAATCAGTGCTTCCTCAGGTTTCCAGCAACAACATATGCATACATCCATACATTCCCGCATCATTTCCCAGCTGCGCCAGCGAAAATCTCGTCCCGCGGCAGGCGCCAAAACAAACCCCGGCAAAATGCCTCTCAACCGTCTCAATGAGCATGCTCCCTGCCGCTGAAACCCCTCCGCCGATAACAATAACCTCCGGATTCACAACGCAGGCCATGTTGGACAGCGCCACCCCCAGAATCGCACCCAGCTCATCCACGAGCTCTGCCGCCACCCTGTCACCCTTTTTTGCCTCGTCAAAAATATCTTTCGCAGAAAGCTCAGGTATCCCCCTTAGGCCAGTTGGTTCTCCGCTCCCGGCAAGCCTGCGCTTTGCCAGACGGACGATTCCAGTGGCTGAGACATACTGCTCCAGACAGCCGCACCGTCCGCAGTTGCAGGGCTCTGTCTCTTTGCGCTCCACCGTGATATGGCCGATCTCTCCTCCTGCGCCGCCATATCCTGTCACGATTCTTCCGTCTGAGATGATTCCGCCGCCAACGCCAGTGCCCAGCGTCACCATAATGACATCCCTGCAGCCCTTCGCGCCCCCCTGCCACATCTCTCCGAGAGCCGCCACATTCGCATCATTCCCCGCCCTCACGGGCAGACCTGTCAAACGCTCCAGCTGTCCCTGCACATTCACGGTTCCCCAGCCGAGGTTCACGCAGCCATTCACCGTGCCGTTGCTCATGACCGGGCCCGGCACCCCGATACCGATCCCCTGCACACTGCTCTTGTCAATACCTGCCTGCTCCAGCTTTTTGTCAATGGCACCTGCAATATCCGGAAGGATATTGACACCGCCCTGTTTACAGTCAGTCGGAATCTCCCAGCGCTCCAGCAGCCTGCCTTCCGTCTCGAATAAACCGATCTTGACGGTTGTTCCCCCCACGTCAACTCCAAATCCGTATGTCTTCATCTGATCCCCTCTCTGATTCCACCGCGCTTCGCGCATCTTCTCCCTCACCAACGCCGGGATTTTAGATCCTGACATCAATTCCGTAAACCCCTACTCCGGATTCTCCGGATCTGCCGGATTCTCTCCTCCCGGATTATCCGGATCTGCCGGATTCTCTCCCTCCGCATTATCCGGATCTGCCGGATTCTCTCCTCCCGGATTCTCCGGATCCGCCGGATTCTCTCCTCCCGGGTTCTCCGGATCTGCCGGATTATCCTCTCCCGAATTATCTCCTCCCGGATTCTCCGGATTTGCCGGATTCTCTCCCTCCGGATTCTCCGGATTTGCCGGATTCTCTCCCTCCGCATTATCCGGATTCTCCGGATTTGCCGGATTCTCTCCCTCCGGATTCTCCGGCGGATGCTGCTGCGCCTGCTCCCGGCGCTCCTCCTGCTCTCTCTGCTCCTGCTCCTGCTGGTCAATAAAATCGTCCGACAGTCGGGCATAGGGCAGAAATTCCGTCGGCGGAAGGCCCTCGTGGATCGCGCTCATAAACTCACTCCATATGTATCCGGGATAAGTGCTTCCCCTGAGATCCTCAATTTTCTTGGGGTAATCACAGCCCACCCAGACACTGGTGGTATAGTAGGGCGTGTAGCCCACAAACCAGCCGTCCTTGTAATCATTGGTGGTTCCGGTCTTTCCCGCACAGGGCCGATCCTCCAGACACATGTTCTTCCCGGTTCCCTCCCGTATTGCGGAAACAAGCACATCCGTCATCATGCGTGCCGCATTTTTCTCGTAGATCACAATTTCCGCCCTCTGGGAGGCGTAAACCACATTCTTATCCGCGTCAACGATCTCCCGGATACAGGTCGGCTGACGGTACTTTCCGTCATTCTCGAGCGCCGCATACGCGGCCGCCATCTCGAGCGCCGAGACACCCTTAGTGAACCCGCCAAGCGCCGTCGCCGGGATGTAATCCCGGCTGTCAATCGCGGTAAAATTCATTTTTTTCAGATAGGAAAGCCCCACGGCCGGAGTGATCTCACGGTAAAGCTGCCACGCCACCGTGTTGAGTGACTGCTCTACCGCATAGCGCAGCTCCACCTGCCCCGCATAGTAGTCGTTCATATTTTCGGGGCCATCCTCCATTTCACTGTCATCAACCATCGTGCCCGGCTCATAGCCGCGCTCAAATGCCGGCGTGTAGACAATGAGCGGCTTAATGGAGCTTCCCGGCTGCCTGTGACTCTGATAGGCGCGGTTTAGGGTATAGGGCCCCAGATCCTGATCTCTTCCCCCGATAATCGCAACCACATATCCGGTTTCGTTGTCGATACAAACCGCGGAGCCCTGCATATCGTAAGCGCCGCTCTCATATGTATCCGTAAAATCCGCAAGCGCGTCATCCAGCGCCTTTTGAAGCCTGTTCTGTTTTTCCATGTCAATGGAGGTGTATATCTGATATCCGCCGGCGTACAGACGCTTCTGGCAGGCTGCATACATCGCGTCATACTGCTCCTTATAGGCAATCTCCTGCTCTTCAGAGCTGAAATAATTCTGGAAAATAAACCCCTCCTGCTCCATCAGCGCGCGCGTCGCGCAATAGTAGGTGTAGGTGTCAACATAATTGTTGAAGGTTGAACCTGAGTTTTTCTGCGGACGGTTGAGCACAATTTCCGTTTTGACTGCCTCATAGTAAGTTTCCTGCGTGATTTTGCCGTCCTCCAGCATATTTCTGAGGATACGGTTTCTGCGCCCGATTGTGTTATCATAATTGGTCACGGGATCATAGTAGGAAGGGCTGTTGGGAATCGCGCACAAAAAGGTGATCTGCGACAGATTCAGCTCTGACGGTTCACAGTTGAAATACCCGATACTCGCCGCCTCAATCCCATAGTATCCGTTGGAAAAATATATGTTGTTCAGATAGAACTCCATGATTTTTTCCTTGCTGTAACGGCGCTCCAGCTCCATCGCCAGAAACATCTGCTTCACCTTATACTGCCAGCTGCCGTCCGGCTTCAGATACATCAGCTTTGCCAGCTGCATTGTGATGGTGCTGGCGCCCTGCGTAGGCCGGGTTTTGTTGATTTTGGCCTTCACCAGAGCTGTGGCGGCGCGGATTACCGCCTTGTAGTCCACACCGTCATGACGGTAGAACTTCTTATCCTCAATGCTGATCATGGCAGCCACAAAATCCTTCGGTATATCCTCATAGGCCAGATACTGGGCATTTTTCTCGCCCTTGCGCTCGGAGATCAGGTTCCCGTCCGCGTCATAGATCTCGCTGGACTGGGACGGAACAAACATGTTCTCACTCGAGGTTGCGACAAGTGTCGCCGCCTCATGCTTCAACTGCTGCACCTCCTGCGCATAGCCGCCAAAAAAATAATAGCCGACGCCGGCTGCCACGAGCAGCATCAAAAAGATCTGGCACTTGACAAGGAACCAGAAAAACCGGTGTTTCTTTTTCTTTTTTTTCTTCTTTATCCTCTCAGTCGCGTCGCCTGCCATCTCATCCCCCGCCGGTCACTATCGTGCACCAGTATATGGGATATTTTATCGCTTTTTGACCTTATATGCAAATAATCTTTTTATAAATTACTGTTCCATCTGCTTTCCAAGAAATCCCGCTGCAGACAGTGCCAGTGCCTTGAGCACATCCAGACCCGCGGATTTCTCCTTCTGCCCCATCATGATCACGGAGCCCTGACAATCCCCGTTGCAGGTGATCGTGGAGAGCACGGCTTCCTTGTGGTCGCTCTTCCATTCCTTTGTGACAATCGGAAGCTCGGTATGCACATCCTCGACGGTAAATGTGCCCCGTTTTTCCATCAGCTCCTCCACGTCCCGGCTCAGATGCTCACCCTCAAGCTCCTTTCTGCCGCTCCCTGCCGCCGCAATGATATAGTCCCTGTCCGTGATGCAGACCAGCGCTCCCACCGCCTGGGCCAGCGACTCCGCATAGCTGGCGGCAAATTCCCCCAGCTCTCCCACCGGCGAGTATTTTTTGAGCATAATCTCCCCCTCACGGCTGGTAAATATTTCCAGCGGATCTCCCTCCCGGATGCGCAATGTACGACGAATCTCCTTTGGGACAACAATTCTGCCCAAATCATCAATTCTTCTCACAATTCCAGTTGCCTTCATATATAAAATCCCTCCACTTCCAGATATTTTTTCAAAAATATTCCTCTGCGGTGCTAGTATTTGCAACTGGAAAAATATTATTCTTACAAAATCAGTGTTTTTATTGTTACATTTTTAAACCTCTTTTGCGATCGCGTCCGCCAGCGCCTCCAGCGCGGGAAGATCCCTCTCCTTCATGGTAGATGTGATCGTGACCATCGGCTCCACAATTGTCACATTTTTCATTGTTTCCAATATTCCACGCATGGTACGCGCCGCACTGGGCGCCCAGGAACCGTTCTCAAGAATGCCAACCGTGCGGTTCTGATACGCCTTGGCCTGCAGATGATTCAGAAAATCCTGCATACACGGGAACACTCCGCCATCATAGCTGGCAGCCGCCACCACCATTCGGTCATAGCGGAATGCATCCTCGATCACCTCCGCCATATCCTCTCTCGCCAGATCGCTGACCACTACCTTCTCAACACCCCGTGCCCGCAAAAGCTCCCCGAGCTTCTCCGCCGCTTTGGCTGTGTTGCCGTGAATGGATGCGTAGGCCACAAGCACACCGCTGTTCTCCGGCCGATAGCTGCTCCAAGTGTCGTAAAGCCCGATATAATAATTTAAATCTTCATTTAATATCGGACCATGTAGTGGACAAATCGTTTGAATATCAAGTGCCGCCGCCTTTTTGAGGAGCGCCTGCACCGGAGCCCCGTACTTGCCGACAATATTGAAGTAATATCTGCGCGCCTCACAGGCCCAGCCCTCATCGTCCTCTGCCCCCATCGCGCCGAACTTGCCGAACCCGTCCGCCGAAAACAGAATCTTTTCGCTGCTCTCGTAAGTCACCATCACCTCGGGCCAGTGCACCATGGGCGCCATATAAAAGCTGAGTAAATGTGAACCGAGGGAGAGGGTGTCGCCCTCCTTGACCGCAAGAGTTTCCACCTGAGGCATGTTCTCAAAGAACTGCGGCAGCATAGCAAAGGTCTTCGCGTTTCCGACCAGAGTAATGTCCGGGTAGAGCTCGATCATCCGCCCAATGCTCCCCGCATGATCCGGCTCGAGATGCGAGACCACCAGATAGTCCGGCCTGCGCCCTCCCAGTGCGTTCTTCAAATTCTTTTCCCACTCCTCCGCACCTCTCGGATCAACGGTATCCATAACGGCAACCTTCTCGTCCAGAATCAGATAGGAATTGTAAGTAACACCCTCCGGAACCACATACTGGCTCTCAAACAGATCAATTGTTGTGTCGTCCACTCCGATGTACTTCACTGCATCTGAGATTTTCACTTCCATAGTCTTTCCTCCTAAAAATAAATCCTGTTATAATTTCTTTATCTGTTCTTCTATCTCATCGCAAATTGCCTCCGGGCTCCGTCCGTCTGTCTTTACTGTGACATCCGCGGCAGCCTCATAGAGCGCGCTTCGCCTCCCCATAAGCTCTGCGATGTACTCCACGTTCATATGACCGTTCAATACAGGACGATCCATACTGTTCTTCACGCGCTCGTACACAGTCTCCGGCGTTGCGGACAGATATACCACCCGACCGCTCCTCTTCATATTCTCAATGTTCTCCGGCCTCACGACCACACCGCCGCCACAGGAAATCACCGAGGGTTCTCCCTCACCCAGCTCGACAATCAATCGGCTCTCCAGCCCGCGGAACCGTTCCTCGCCAAAGCGCTCGAAGATCTCATTGATCGACATGCCCTGCTCCTGCACAAGCCGCTCGTCCATTTCCACCAATGGGAGCGCAAGCCTGCGGTGCAGCGCGAAGGCAACCGTACTTTTCCCGGCACCCATAAATCCGACAAGAAAAATATGATTAGAAATACTCATGAGAAAAACCTCTCCTTCACCTCATCCACCGGCATATCCTGTCCTGTATACAGCTTGAAAGCGGCAACGCCCTGCCAGAGGAGCATTCCCTTTCCCCCAACGCAGATACAGCCGCTTTCGGCCGCTTCCCTAAGCAGTCTTGTCTCCTCCGGGTTATACACCGCGTCACAGACTACAAGGCCGGGCCGAAAAGCGCGCAGATCCTTCACCACGCTCTGGTTATCCATGGGTT
>CAZNQZ010000125.1:0-6179 GCA_964575245.1 uncultured Lachnobacterium sp.
GTCAGGCGGTAGGCGTCCCGGAAGGGCAGCCCCTTTTTGGCGAGGTAATCCGCGCAGTCAGTGGCGTTGATAAAGCCCTCGGCCGCCGCCTTGCGCATCGCTTCGGGCCGCACCCGCATGCTGGCCAGCAGCGGGGTGAGGGTGCCAAGGCAGAGCGAAAGGGTATCCAGCGCGTCAAAAACGGCCTCTTTGTCCTTCTCCTATTTTGAAGAATCTTTTTTGGTCTCTTTTTTTGAGTCCTTCTTCGTATCCTCTGCTGCCGCGGACGCCGCCTCCGGCTTCTCCACCTCAGAGATCGCCGCCTTCTGCATCGGAATACGGCAGTTCCGGTTATTTCCAAACTCCACGATTACAGTGTCATCCACAATGCCGATCACCGTCCCGTAGAAACCCGCAATCGTCAGCACGGTATCTCCCACCGCTACCTCCGAGAGCATGAGCTCCTTTTTCTTCTGCTCCTTCTTCTGCGGGCGTATCATGATAAAATACATGAACACAAAAATAACCGCCAGCCAAATCAGGGTAAATATCATACCGCCGCCGCCCGATGCGTTCTGTGCGGCTGCATCCGCTACTATTACATTCATTTCATTGTCCTCCTACTCATAAATCACCAGTGTGCTGACACGTTAGGCCTATTTTACACAAAATCCGATGCGAGGGCAAGTCTTTTCCTAAATTTTTGGATATTTGACCGAATCGACCCCTGTTTTGTCTCCCTGCTGTTGCATTCCGTACAATTTATTTCTCTTGTAGGAGGCGAAGGTCCCGCTGTCCAGCGCCGAGCGGATTTCCTCCATCATCGTGTTGTAAAAATACAGGTTATGCAGCACGCACAGCCGCATCCCAAGCATTTCCCCCGCCTTTAAAAGATGGCGGATATAGGCCCTGCTGTATACCCGGCAGGCCGGGCACCCGCAGCCCTCCTCAATAGGGCGCATGTCTCTCTCGAATCTCCGGTTAAAGAGATTGAGCTTTCCCTGATTCGTATATACATGCCCATGACGGCCATTCCTGCTCGGATAGACGCAGTCAAAAAAATCCACCCCCCGCTCTACGCCCTCTAAGATATTTGCCGGAGTCCCCACCCCCATGAGGTAGGTGGGCTTGTCCTGCGGCAGATGGGGAACCGTCTCGTCCAGAATGTGGTACATCTGCTCGTGGGTCTCTCCGACCGCCAGACCGCCAATCGCATAGCCGTCCAGCTGAAGCTCGGATATCCGTTTTGCGTGGTCAACCCGGATATCCGCAAAAATAGCTCCCTGATTGATCGCAAACAAAAGCTGCTCCCGGTTGACCGTGTCCGGCAGGGCATTCAGCCTCGCCATCTCCGCCTTACAGCGCACGAGCCAGCGCGTTGTGCGTTCCACCGACTCCGTCACATACGCCCGATCCGCCAGCGCGTTCGGGCACTCGTCAAACGCCATGGCGATGGTGGAGCCCAGATTCGATTGAATCTGCATACTCTCCTCCGGCCCCATGAAAATTTTTGCCCCGTCCACGTGGGAGTGGAAATGCACCCCCTCCTCTTTGATCCTGCGCAGCTTTGCCAGCGAGAACACCTGAAATCCGCCGGAGTCCGTGAGGATCGGCCGATCCCACACCATAAATCTGTGCAGACCCCCGAGCTCCTTAATAAGCGAATCCCCGGGCCTGACATGCAGATGGTAGGTGTTGGAGAGCTGCACCTGACATTTGATTTCCTTTAAATCCTCCGTGGACACTGCGCCCTTGATGGCGCCCACCGTGCCCACATTCATAAACACCGGCGTCTGGATGTCCCCGTGCACCGTGTGAAAAACTCCGCGCTTTGCGCGGCCCTCTGTTTTCAGTAATTCATAATTTGCCATAACAGCTCCTGCCATCTTTGCATCCGTTCGGAATACGTCAAAATCACTCAGCTGTCATTCATTATAACATTTGGCCTGCAAAAATCAAGTAAAGCTCCAATTGGAACTCCGGAGACGACTTTTTTATTGACTAAATTTTTAATTTATACTTGTTAACACCCGTATTTGCAAAAATAAAATGTATGGACTCTTGAACGCTTGTTGCCTTCAAGAAAATTGCGGCAAATAATTGCGTTCAAGAGTATAAGAAGTTGACATACATTATAATTACTTATATAATATTAATGATGACAGGGGCAAAAGTAGGCAGCAATGCATGTTTGCTTGCAAATATGCGGGATTGGAATTGTTTGCAGGATTGCAAAAATTGCGTGGCAATGCAGCAGAAGGGGGTGTTTATTATGGAAACCAGGAAACAATTAAGGGTATGTTTTGAAAAAGGAAATGCGATTTATTATATGAAAAGAAGCTTTATCTGTATGCTCTTAACCCCTGCCTTACTGCTTTTGGTTTCATGCGGACATCATCAAGCTCAAAATGAACCTGATGATCATACTGATATAATAGAAGAAATTTCAATTTTAAGCAATACAATACCAGAGATGTTTACCGATTATTACGTAACCGACAGTACCGTTTATTACATTAATGTTTCAGACCGTGACCCATGGCAGGGGATACCTTACAGCAAGGGCAATCTCATCGGTAATGTGCTGAACCATACGGAAAACCGCGAGCTGAACTCCATTGAGCCCGGATCAGCAAGTATCTTGCCAATTGGGACAGAAATTTATGAATCAAACGAGGATGGGGCCATCATTCTGGCCAGCGTGGACAATCGATTGATTCCATATCTCAGAATGGCCGAAGGATAATATATAGATTGAGCGGAGGAGGGGCGTTTGGCCCCTCCTCCTTGGTTAAACAGGCCCTCTCTGCCCAATTATGTCCGCCGTATCCCCCGTATCACGAGCGACAAAGCACCCAGCAGGATTCCCCATGCCAAATGCCAGCTTTTTTCCAGTATGTCTCCTCCGCGGCTGTACCCAAACAGCCAGAAACGCCCCAAATACTTTTCCCCTCCGCCCATGGACATGGCATAGTAAAGAAAGGGTATCATATAAGCCAGCGCAATATTATCCACAAGGCTGTAGCACAAAAGTCCCACACCTCCCATCATACAGGCGTTGGCAGCCGCCGCATACAGGCATTCCCCGTAACGGAAGCTGCAGTTTCCTGCCTTTAACAGATACAAAAACAGGATAAGCAGCGCCATAAGGCACAGGAAGGCTTCCAGCAGCCGGATCAGACGCACTGTGGCGAGCGGCGTCTTTTTGGACGCCAGCAAATCCCTGATATTTTTATCCGTATCCGGGAGGAATACAGGAACCAGGAGAATCACACCCAAAAAGCCCAGGTAAAATTCCGTGATTTTCGCCACCTGTATCCCGTCAAGATTCTTCATTCCCATAAAAAACGGGGCAATCGCGATAAATATGACTGCAACCGCGAAATGGATGATGAAATGGCGCTTAAAACTGACCCTTGCGATTTCGCAGCTTCGTCTTAACACTTACAAATTCCCCCTTCCTCTTTCTGTCAAAAATCAGGACCGTCAAGATCATAAGCATAAGGGCAAGCCCTGTATATACCAGACGATTCCGGAACAACTGCCCCTTCATTCGCCCATAGATAGAAAACTCTCCCACG
Organism: uncultured Lachnobacterium sp.; assembly: GCA_964575245.1. GTDB lineage: Bacteria > Bacillota > Clostridia > Lachnospirales > Lachnospiraceae > Roseburia. The sequence goes on from CAZNQZ010000125.1 coordinate 3,561, forward strand.
GCGTTAAACCTCGGAATCAAATTCCAGCCCACGCTTCCAACCAAATCTGACGCGGACATAACGCTGGAAAACCACCAGATTCCCTGCACAAAAACCGCAATTGCGCTGTCCGTCAGCTCTGTCAGGAAAAAGCCCACAGAGAGACTGACGAGTATGGTCGGCAGCAGCCAGAAGCCGATATATTTCACATATGCAAAAGGATCATAGGGTACGTGAATACTCTCTGCAAAATATAAGGCCTGCATCATGTGCAAAAATCCCAACAGAATAACCGGAACCACTGTCACAAGAACCGCCGCCAGAAAACAGACGGATATCAGGGTCTTCGATCCGGCTTTTGCCATGTAAATCACCTGCTGTGCCTGCGCCTTCCTGTCCCTTAAAGCCCTTGTCACTGCTAAAAACACGGGCAGAATTGCAAGCAGAATTCCCATGTAATCGCAAAACAGCCTTGCATAGGCTTTTGTCACCCGATCCTCGCCAATCAGGCTCTCATATGCAGCCAGCGCCTGTTCATAGGTCGCGGGTATTTTGACATAGTTCAACTTACCCCCGCTGTACTCACTTCCTGCGCCGAGCATTTCGCAGAGCTTTTTCATTTCCAGGGAAAACTCCTCAAAGGACAGCCCTTCTCTCACCTTCAGGCTAACGGATTCATCCGCCTCTCCCCTGCCGAGCGCCTCCAGCTGCTTTTCCTCCAGGCCGGTCAGGCGAAGCAGCATCTGTCGCACCTCGTCCTGCTCCCTGTCATCTAACCGCACTTCTTTGTAAAAACCAACCGGATATGTGACGTACTTCCCCCTCAGATATTCCTGAAACAGCTGATACAATTTGTGCTGCATAATCATGTCCGGCTCCGTTGTTCTGACAACACCGTAATCCTCATACCCCGGTACCGGTTTCTCCACGGTTTCAAAACCTCCCATCTGGGAATAACAAAAAAGAATTATGGCAGCAAGATAGATGAAATAAGTGACGCTCCGCAGATAACAGGAGCACTCTTTTTTCAGCAATGCTAGAAACATGACACGTCACCTCTTTTCCGATACATCAGATACATATAAGCGTCCTCCACGCTGACCTCGCACGGCACGGCTCCCTCAAACAGTCTCTGGGATGGTTCCCGCAGCAAAAACCTTACTGTCACATGGCTTCCCTGGGTCAGCATTCCGGTCACAAGATATTCCTGTTTCACTTTTTCCAGCTCCATGCGGGAGATATCCGCAGTATATATATTTCCTTCCGCAAAGGCCAGCAGCTCTGCCACAGTTCCCTTATAAATAATTTCCCCGTCATCCATCACGGCAATATTCTCGCAGGTCGCTTCAATGTCCCCCACAATATGAGTGGATAATATGACAATCCGCTCCTCCGCCGTCTCGCACAGCAGATTGCGAAACCTCACCCGCTCCTCCGGGTCCAGCCCCGCAGTCGGCTCATCCACAATCAGCACCTTCGGATTATGCAGAATTGCCTGCGCAATCCCCAGCCTCCTTCTCATTCCGCCGGACATAGCCTTAACCTTCGTGCGGTAATTATTCTGCAGATTCACCCGCTCCAAAAGAACCGGAATCCGCTCCCTTCTCTCCGTCTTTGTCAAACCGGATAACACGCCGAGATAATCCATTGCCTCATATGCTCCCATATTTCCGTACATGGAAAAATCCTGCGGAAGATACCCGGTCATTTCTCTGATTTTTGCCGCATCCTTCACCGACGTGCCGCATACCGAGATTTCCCCGCTGTCCGCCTTTAGCAGAGTCGCAAGCGTCTTCATCAGCGTCGTTTTTCCGGCGCCGTTTCTTCCCAGCAGGCCGAACATACCCTGGGGAATCTTCAGGCTGATATCCTTTAGCGCGCGCTTTGAACCGTATGACTTGTTTACATCCTTGAGCCATATTTCCATTCCTGTTTTTCCTCCCTGTTCTGAGTTCTCTGTGATTAACTTAGCAGTAAATTCTCTATAAATTTCCTACAAAAAAATTTGCTCCCAGATGATACCACGAATTGCTCCGCTGCATGTGGTAAGACTTGACACACGCAGTGGAAAGATTCCTTATCACCACAAGCAGCTCCCGCAATTCTACACCCATTCGGAATCCGCTGAGGTAAGGATTGACCACGCAGTGGGAGGATACCTTATCACCACAGCTACTTCCTCATGTGTGTGCGAGTCACTAAGCCAGAACTCTTTTCCTGCAAGCAGGAACGATTTCTGGCTTTTGACCCTTGTATCATTTTATCCCACAAAAAACCGGGCGCAGACAATCGCCCCCTGCTCCACGCTGTTTGAAAATCCAAGGCTTCCCCCATGTTTTTTGCAAAGAATTTTGCATATGGTAAGCCCCAGCCCAAAATGTACATCCTGCTCTGCCTCTCCACAGGTTTTATCCGAATAATAAGGGCTGTCCGCCTGATAAAGTTCTTCCTTTGTCATCCCCCTTCCGTCATCCTTCACATACAAAAAAAGATTGTCCCCTTCCCTGACCGCAAGAATCTCGATTTTTTCCTTCCCATACCGCAGGGCGTTGGACAAAAGATTCCCCAGCACCTCCAGTATAATAGTGTAGTCTCGGAAAGTTGATGAAAATACAATAAAAAATTATGCCATATAAATGA
>CAZNQZ010000126.1:0-3476 GCA_964575245.1 uncultured Lachnobacterium sp.
CTCTCCGGCGCGCGCCTTTTCGATCACTGCCTTCAGGCGCTGGTTGTTGCCGAGGTTTGTGCGGGATTTGCTGAGCATGAGCGAATATCCGTCCGGCTTGTTGTCCCCGGTGCCGGAGGGCTCTGAGGTGTTGTCATCTCCGTCCGTGGACGGCATTTTGTCCGGATTCTCCGGCACAAAGTGTCCGGAGGAGTCTGCTCCGCCGGGGACATTTTCAGTTGGGCCGGTGCTTTCCGACTGTGTTATCTCCGTGTCCTTTGGATTTTTGTCCCCGCATCCGCCGAGCGCAATCAGCAGAGAGGCTGTCAATCCAAAAATGCATAGCTTCTTTTTCATGTATGTATCCTCCCGATTCATGTTTCTGGTAACTATGCAGTATCTTCATAGTTACTTTTCCTGTATTATTTTAGAATGGGGGAGACATTTTGTCAATGTTTTTGACATCTAACATAAATTATGGTACAATCAGAAAAACTTTTTTGGGGAGAGGTGGAATTAATGAAAAAAGCAACGAAGCGCACAATGTTTGCAGGGGTGCTCTGCCTGAGCCTTATTTTCTGTGGCTGTCAGTCGGCAGATCCGGAGAAAAAGGATTCACAGTTTAAGAGTGAGCAGACGGAAAACACACAGAACACAGGCACGGAGAACTCACAGAGCGGTGGGGAGACACAGGGCGGGGAGACGGTTGACACGTCGGATATCGCCCTCAAGGATGCGTGCTCCAAGTATTTTTCGCTGGGTGTGGGTATCAACGGCAGCACAAAGAGCAACCTGACTACCTACACGCCGGAGTATATGGAACTGGTGAAAAAGCACTTCAATAGCGTGACCATGTCCAATCTGATGAAGAGCGCTTATATTTTACAGCAGCGCGAGAGCCAGGCCAGCGCCGACGGGAGTCCGGTGCTCAGCTATGATTGCATCGACGACACTCTGCAGTGGTGTATGGACAACGGCGTGAAGATGCGCGGGCATACGCTGGTGTGGCATGCACAGGCGCCCGATTGGTTTTTCAGGGAGGGTTATAAGAACGACGGCGCTTTAGTCGATAAGGAGACGATGCTGTTTCGCATGGAGAGCTATATCAGCCAGATACTTGCGCATGTGCAGGAGAATTACCCGGGGGTGATTTACTGCTGGGATGTGGTGAACGAGGCGGTGGACCCCGGCACGGCAGATCCGGATAGCTTTTTCGGCTGCCGCACGGCGAGCGGGGATGGGCCAAATCCCTGGTACGAAACCATCGGCCCGGAGTATGTGGAGTACGCCTTCAAGTACGCGAGGAAGTATGCGGATAAGGATGTGAAGCTGTTTTACAACGACTTCAACACCTATGAGACGAAAAAGCGTCAGTATATCTACAAGCTGTGCGAAGATCTCAAGGGGAAGGGGCTGATCGACGGGATCGGCATGCAGGGCTACTGGGGCGTGAGCTACCCTTCGATGTCTTCGATTACCAGCACAATCACTTATTTTGGAACTCTGGGACTGGAGATCCAGATCACGGAGCTGTCCGTGGGCGTTGACGAGGAGACGCCGGAGGAGTTTGAGAAGCAGGCGAACCGTTATCTCTCGCTTTTCTTCAACATCCGGGGATGTGACCTTGAGGGAGGCGGCAATGCCAATATCACGAATGTGACGTTTTTTGGCCTGAAGGATCACTATGTCGAGACGGACACGACGAACGCGCGTCTGTTCGACAAAGATTATCAGCCGAAGCCGGCCTTTGAGAAGGTCAAGGATGTTTTCCTGAGATATTATCAGTGAGGGAGGAGCAGTCATGAGCAGCAAAAAAGGAAAATATTACATCACGACGGCGATAGCGTATACTTCGGGCAAGCCGCACATTGGCAACACCTATGAAATTATTCTTGCCGACGCGATCGCCCGCTATCGGCGCGCCGAAGGCTATGATGTCTATTTCCAGACCGGAACGGATGAGCACGGGCAGAAGATTCAGGACCGCGCGGCTCAGGCGGGAATTCTGCCCAAGGAGTATGTGGATGGGATTTCCGGAGAGGTAAAGCGCATCTGGGATCTGATGAATACCTCCTACGACAATTTTGTGCGCACGACCGACAGGGATCATGAGCGGTGCGTGCAGAAGATTTTTAAAAAGCTCTATGACAAGGGAGATATCTATAAGAGCTCCTACGAGGGGCTTTACTGCAAGGAGTGCGAGTCCTTCTGGACGGAGTCGCAGCTTGCGGAGGGCAGGTGCCCGGAGTGCGGGCTGGAGGTGAAACCGGCGCGGGAGGAGGCGTATTTCTTTAAAATGAGCAAGTACGCGGACCGCCTGATTGAGCACATCAACACGCACCCGGAATTTATTCAGCCGGTTTCCAGAAGGAACGAGATGATGAACAATTTCCTGCTGCCTGGCCTTCAGGATCTGTGCGTGTCCCGCACCTCCTTCGACTGGGGGATTCCGGTTGATTTTGACCCGAAGCATGTGGTCTATGTGTGGCTGGACGCGCTGACCAACTACATTACAAAAATCGGCTATGATCCGGATGGCTCCTCAGAGCTGTTTCAAAAGAACTGGCCCGCAGACCTGCATCTGATCGGGAAGGATATCGTGCGTTTCCACACAATCTACTGGCCGATCTTTCTGATGGCGCTGGATCTTCCGCTGCCTAAGCAGGTGTTTGGCCATCCCTGGCTTTTGCAGGGCGGGGAGAAGATGAGCAAATCGAAGGGCAATGTGATCTACGCGGACGACATTGCGGGCCTGTTCGGCGTGGATGCCACCCGCTATTTTGTCCTGCATGAGATGCCTTACGAGAATGACGGGACGATCACATGGGAGCTTTTAATTGAGCGCTTTAACTCGGATCTGGCGAACATTTTGGGAAACCTCGTAAATCGCACGATCTCTATGAGCAACAAATATTTTGACGGTGTGGTCAGGCGCGGACTGTCCGCGGAGCCGGACGGTGACCTGCGGGCGGTTGTGACCGCAGCGAAGGCCAAAACGCAGGAGAAGATGGAAAAGCTGCGGGTGGCGGATGCCATCTCCGAGGTGTTTGCGCTGTTCCGGCGCTGCAACAAATATATAGATGAAACCATGCCGTGGGCGCTGGCGAAGGACGAAGCGCAGCAGGAGCGGCTGGCAGAGGTTCTGTACAATCTGACGGAGTCCATTGCGATCGGCGCGAGTCTTTTGCACCCGTTTCTGCCGGAGACGGCGGAGCGGATTGCCGCACAGCTCGGCACGGCGCTGAGGGATTTTGAAGAGCTCGATCAGTTCGGCCTGTACCCGGAAGGCGTCAGAGTGACCGATCAACCGGAAATTCTGTTCGCAAGACAGGATGCAAAGGAGATCATGCCGAAGGTGGAGGAAATCCGAAAGGCCCAGCGGGCGGCATATGAGGCCGAGCAGAGAGCTCTTGGTCTCATGCCGGAGACCGAGGAGGGAGAGCTGGTCATTGACGTTGAGCCCAAGACGGAAATCACATATGACGATTTTGCAAAAA
>CAZNQZ010000126.1:3486-6139 GCA_964575245.1 uncultured Lachnobacterium sp.
CAGTTTCAGGTCGGTGAGATTATCGCCTGCGAAGCGGTTCCAAAGTCGAAAAAGCTGTTGTGCTCACAGGTGAAGATTGGGAGCTCGGTGAAGCAGATTGTGTCCGGCATCCGCAAGGATTATGCGCCGGAGGAGATGATCGGAAAACGGGTGATGGTGCTTGTAAATCTTCAGCCTGCAAAGCTGGCCGGTGTTCTCTCGGAGGGTATGCTTTTGTGTGCGGAGGACGCGGAGGGCCATCTTGCGCTGATGGTTCCGGAGAAACCGATGCCCGGCGGTGCGGAGATCAGCTGATAAATTCGGAGGGGATGCACATGGAATATCTGGATATCGTAGACGAGAGCGGCAATCCCACAGGAGAGGTGATCGAGCGCACTGAGGCGCACCGCACCGGAGTGCTTCACCGGACAGCCCACGTCTGGATTGCCAGGCGGAAGGACGGCAGGGTTCAGCTTCTTCTGCAAAAGCGCTGCATGAATAAGGACTCTTTTCCCGGCTGTTATGATATTTCCAGCGCCGGACATATCCCGGTCGGGCAGGAGTATGCGGATTCCGCGCTGCGCGAGCTGAAGGAGGAGCTCGGGGTAGAGATCGCCCCGGATGAGCTGATCCCGTGCGGCAGGAAACGGCTGGACATGCAGGGCATTTTTCACGGGGAGCCCTATTTGGATCGGCAGATCAGTCAGGTGTATCTGCTGTGGCTGGATCGCGAAGAGAGCGGGTTCCGCGTTCAGCAGGAGGAGATCGACAGTGTCATGTGGATGGATTTTTCCGCCTGCAAGCAGGCCGTGGTGCAGATGTCGATCCCAAACTGTATTAACATTCAGGAGCTGGAGCTTCTGGAAAAATTCTTTTGAGCATAGACAGGAGAGACGGATGTACAATGTGGTGACGGAGCAATCCTCCCTTGAGGAGCTTCGGAAGGCATTTGACCTGCTGAATCAAAAAATGGAGGAGCTGGAGGCCGCAGAGCCCGATGAACACAGCGCGGAATACGCGGCGTGGGAGGAGTCCTGCGAACAGCTCGCGCTGCGCTCGGAGGCGCTCATGACCTGGATAGACCGGAAGATGAGCGGGGCGGTGGGCCTATGATATTCGAGACACATGCGCACTATGACGATGACCGCTTCGCGGAGGATCGGGAGGAGGTGCTTGCGCGTGTGCGCGCGGCTGGAGTGTCGCCGATTATCAATGTGGGAGCCTCCATCGCGTCCACCAGGGCTACGCTTGCGTTGGCCCAGACCCATGAATTTATTTATGCCGCGGTGGGGGTACACCCCAGTGAGATCGGGGATTTAAACGAGGAAACCTTCGGGTGGCTTCGGGAGCAGACTGCCTGCGAAAAGGCGGTTGCGGTCGGCGAGATCGGCTTGGACTACTATTGGGACAAGGAGCCAGAGGTGCAAAAGGTGCAGCGCTCCTGGTTTGCACGGCAGCTTGGGCTGGCGCGCGAGGCAGGGCTGCCGGTCATTATCCATTCCAGGGACGCCGCGGAGGACACGCTGCGTGTGATGCGTGAGAACCATGCCGGAGAGATTCCCGGCGTGATCCACTGCTATGCCTATTCCCCGGAGCTGGCGCGGGAGTTTACGGCCATGGGCTATTATATTGGCGTGGGCGGTGTGGTAACCTTTAAGAATGCAAAAAAGCTGGTACGCACGGTAGAGGAGCTTCCGCTTGAGCGGATTTTGCTCGAGACGGATTGCCCTTATATGGCGCCTGAGCCTCACAGGGGAACCCGCAACGACTCCTCAAATATCCCCTGTGTGATTGCAAAGATTGCGCAGATTAAGGGAATTTCCACGGAAGAGGTGGAGCGTGTGACGGAGGAGAATGCATACCGGCTGTTTACCCGAATCAGACAAACGGGGCTGTAAAAACAGCCCCGTTATTCTTTAAGAAGCTTTGGTTTATTTTCCGCTTGGCATAAAGGGGCGGATGGAACCGGCGAGCTGGGAAACCGGCATGCTCTGCAGCCAGATGTGTCCGGGGCCGGAGATTCGGGTGTTGAACAGGCCCTCGCCGCCGAACAGTGCGTTTTTCACGCCCGGAACCGACTGAATATCCACGGAGCAGGTTGCGGTCATCGCAGCGAGATATCCGGTGTCAATGATGATCTGCTGACCAGGGCCGAGCTCATATTCCTTGATGTAGCCGTCAAATTCCAGAAATACAGTGCCGTTGCCGGAGAGCTTCTGCATGATAAAGCCCTCGCCGCCGAACAGGCCGGAGCCGATGCGCTTCTGGAAGAAGACAGACAGCTCTACGCCTGCGGTGGACGCTAAAAACGCGCTTTTCTGTGCCACAATCTCCTGACCGGGACTGATGTTGAACGCGCGGATGCATCCGGGAAAGCTGGATGCGAAGGCGATCATGCCCTTGCCGTTTTTGGATGTGTAGCGGTTCTGGAACATGCTCTCGCCGGAGAATGCCCGCCCGACCATCTTGCCGAAGCCGCCGTTTGAGGTGGTCTCCATCTGCATGTTTGGTGACATCCATGACATAGCGCCCTTTTCCGTGATCATGGTTTCGTCATTTTCCAGTGAGCAGATGACGACCGGTAACGGTTCCCCTTCAATGGAATAAGTCATAAGTAACTCCTCCTTCGTTTTTATTTATATTAACATGTTTTTTCAAAAAAAGAAATAGGCTT
>CAZNQZ010000127.1:0-6117 GCA_964575245.1 uncultured Lachnobacterium sp.
ATGCCGGAAGCGGTGCAGAGTTTTGCGGAAAATAAAGACTTTAATGAAGTTCGTGAGATTCAAAAGAGAATACTTTTAGCTTATGAACAGGATTTTTCTAAACACGCTTCGAATAAGATCGTTCCGAAACTTCGTATGATCTGGAACAGCATTCCTTCGCAGCTTGCCAAAGAGAATAAAAAGTTTATCTATGGACTTGTGCGTGAAGGTGCCCGTGCGAAGGAATATGAAACTGCAATTATGTGGCTTTCTGATTGCGGACTCGTTCATAAAGTAAGCAGAGTCAATGCAGCAGGTATTCCTCTCAAAGCCTATGAGGATTTAAAGGCGTTTAAGCTGTATCTTGTAGATGTCGGACTGCTCGGCTGTATGACGGGACTTCGCCAACGAACTTTACTTGACGGAAATGACCTTTTTATTGAATTTAAGGGTGCTCTAACAGAACAGTATGTTTGCCAGCAGTTTAAAACCATTGAAGATTTAGGAGTTTACTATTATACAAATGACAGAGGCTCCTGCGAGGTGGATTTCATTGTTGATACAGGAGAGCAGATTGTTCCTGTTGAAGTCAAAGCCGAAGTTAATCTCAGAGCCAAAAGTCTTAAAACCTATGTAGAGAAGTTCCTCCCCGAAATCGCTGTTCGTACTTCAATGGCCGATTATAAAAAAGAAGACTGGCTGGTGAACCTGCCGTTGTATGCAGTGGAAAATCTGGTCAAAACAATAAAATAATCAGTGGATCATCCTTATCAGGAAATAGTAGCAATTTTTCGTGGCTTGGACTATAATAGCCTGCGAGAGGAAAATCGCAAATGGAGGTATCGCTATGAGTATACATGAGGAGTGCGGAGTGTTTGGCGTGATCAGCCCGGAGCCTGCGGATGTGGGGCGTCTGGCCTACTATGGCCTGTATGCGCTTCAGCACCGGGGGCAGGAGAGCTGCGGGATTGTAGTCAATGACGACGGGGTGTTTGCCTCCCACAAGGATTTAGGGCTGGTGGGGGAGGTGTTCTCCGGCGAGGTGCTGGCCCGCATGCCCCGGGGGACGATGGCCGTGGGGCACACCCGCTACGGAACCACCGGCGGCTCCAACCGGAGAAACTGCCAGCCCATCGAGGTCAACCACCAGAAGGGGCACATGGCTCTGGCCCACAACGGGAATCTGAGCAACGCCGCCCGTCTCAGGGATGAGCTGGAGTTGTCCGGAGCTATTTTCCACAGCACCAGCGACACCGAGATCATCGCCTACATTGTCACGAAGGAGCGCCTGAGCGCCCCCTCCATCGAGGACGCGCTCAGCGCGGCCATGAGCCGTCTGGAGGGAGCCTATTCGCTGGTTCTTATGTCCCCGCAGAAGCTGATCTGCGCCAGAGATCCCCACGGCTTTCGTCCCCTGTGCTATGGGAAGAAAGAGGATGGAACCTACGTGGCGGCCTCTGAGAGCTGCGCGCTGGCCGCGGTGGGAGCCGAGTTCGTCCGGGATCTGGAGCCGGGGGAGATCCTGCTGTTTTCCAGAGACGGCGTCGTGTCCCGCCGCGAGCACTGCGGAAAAACAAAGCCTGCCCCCTGTATTTTCGAGTACATTTATTTTGCGCGGCCGGATTCCGTCATCGACGGGGTGTCTGTCCACGCCGCCCGCCTGCGGGCAGGGGAAATCCTCGCCAAGACCTATCCGGTTCCTGCGGACGTGGTGGTGGGGGTGCCCGACTCCGGGCTGGACGCCGCTCTGGGCTACAGCCGGGCTTCCGGCATTCCCTACGGCATCGGCCTGATCAAAAACAAGTACATTGGCCGGACCTTTATCGCTCCCGGTCAGGATCACCGGCTGGATCAGGTGAAGATCAAGCTCAGCGCCGTCAGTGAGGTGGTGGAGGGCAAGCGGGTGGTGCTGGTGGACGATTCCATTGTCCGGGGTACCACCAGCGGCCAGATTGTGGGCCTTCTGCGGGAGGCGGGAGCCAGAGAGATCCATTTCCGGGTGTCCGCACCTCCCTTTTTAAATCCCTGCTACTACGGCACGGATATTGACTCTCAGGAAAATCTCATCGCCTGCCATCGCAGCACGGAGGAGATTGCGCACATCATCGGGGCTGACTCCCTGGGCTACCTTCCTGTGGAGCAGCTGGGAGGGCTCCTTGGAAAGCAGGACTGCTGCGGCGCCTGCTTTACCGGCCAATATCCCACGCCGGTACCGGAGGATACCGGGAAGGACCGTTTTGAGCGCAAGCTGTCGGAGCGGGGCGGAGAGCGGGCGGAGAGGCGGCGGAGCGATGAGTGAACACAGGACAATCGTCATTGCTGATGATGACCTTCCTATCGGCAATCTGGTGGAGGAAGTGCTGAAAAAAGAAGGCTATGGTGTCCTGCGCGCTTATTCGGGGACGGAGGTCTTGTTGCTTTTGTCCTCCTGCAGGCCGGATCTGATTCTTCTGGATCTGATGATGCCGGGGCTTTCCGGCGAAGAGGTGCTGCCCAAAATTTCCGGCATACCCGTCATTGTGGTGAGTGCAAAGGTGGGCATTGACGATAAAGTGAAGCTGCTGTCTGACGGTGCGGCGGACTATATCACCAAGCCCTTTGATATCAGGGAGCTGCTTGCGCGCATACGGGTGCAGCTTCGGACAGGGGCGGGCAGAGAGTCTGCCCCCGTTTTGGCTGCAGGGGATTTGAGACTGGATGTCTCCTCGCGCTGTGTCACCGTGGCGGGAACCGGGGTTAAGGTTACCAGGACGGAATATGCGATATTAAAGCTTCTGATGCAGAACCGGGGGCAGGTCATTGCCAAATCCGTCATATTGGACCGCATCAGCGAGGATACGCCGGACTGTACGGAGAGCTCCCTGAAAATCCATATCAGCAACCTGAGAAAAAAGCTGCGGGAGGCGTCCGGGACGGAATATATCGAGGCGGTCTGGGGAATTGGTTTTACTCTTTCCTGATTCTTTACTCTTTTCTTTACCGCTGTCTTTACCATTGGGGACTATACTGTTCCCAGCAAAGTAAAGGAGGTAATTGTATGGAGTATATTCTAAAAACACATTCCCTGTGCAAAAGCTATCAGAATTTCAAGGCCCTGAACGGGCTCAACATGCAGGTTCCCAAGGGGGCGATCTACGGCTTCGTCGGAAAGAACGGAGCCGGGAAGACCACCCTGATACGCTTGATCTGCGGGCTGCAGGAGCCGACAGGAGGGGAGTATTCGCTGTACGGAGCGAAACATTCCTCCGGGGAGATCCGAAAGGCCAGGAGGCGTATGGGAGCTGTGGTGGAGACGCCCTCCATCTACATGGAGCTGACCGCCGCCGACAATCTGAAGCAGCAGTACCGGATTCTCGGGGTGCCCTCGGATGAGGGGATTTACGAATTGCTCCGGCTGGTCGGGCTGGAAAACACCGGAAACAAAAAGGCAAAAAATTTTTCTCTCGGTATGCGCCAGCGGCTGGGAATTGCGATTGCCCTCGCAGGCTCTCCGGATTTTCTGGTGCTCGACGAGCCCGTCAACGGTCTGGACCCTCAGGGAATCATTGAAATGCGGGAGCTGATTCTAAAGCTCAACCGCGAGGAGCAGATCACGGTTCTGATATCCAGCCATATGCTGGATGAGCTGTCCCGCCTCGCAACGCACTACGGCTTTATTGACAGCGGACAGATGGTAAAGGAACTCAGTGCCGCGGAATTGGAGGCAGCCTGCCGCAAATGTGTCCGGCTTGAGGTGTCGGATACCGGAATACTCGCCCGGGTTTTGGATGGGATGGGAATGGAATACCGCGTTATCTCGGACAAGGCGGCGGATGTGTTTGCAAAAATCAATGTCTCGCAGATGGCGGCGGCGCTGGCAGAGGAGAGCTGCGAGGTCTTTTCCGTGCAGGAGCGCGATGAAAGCCTGGAGAGCTATTATTTAAGTCTTGTGGGAGGTGAGAAAAATGCGTAAGCTGTTATCCGCCAATTTTTCCCGTCTCTGGAAGGACAGAATTTTCTGGCTCTGTGTGGGTGCAATGCTCATCTATTCCGTAGTGTATATGTGGAATGGGAGCAGGCAGGCATTAAACGCTCTGGCAGAGTACCGGGTCAGTATCGACCATTATTATTTTCAGTTTGCCATGTCCATCGGTGTGTTTCTCGCGCTGTTTAGCAGCCTGTTTTTTGGCACGGAGTACAGCGACGGAACCATCCGGAATAAGATAATTGTCGGCCATAAGAGGACGGATATCTATCTCTCCAGCCTGATTACCACGATTGCGGCGGCGCTGTTTCTGATGCTGGCATGGATGATCGGGGCCTTTACTGCCGTTCCTGCCCTTGGCCTCTGGGAAATGCCCGTTTCGCGGCTGCTTGTATACCTGCTGGTTGCGGTTATGTTCACAGTGGCTCTTTCTGCGATGCTTACGTGCGTGTTTATGCTGTCTGCAGGCAGGGCGCATACGGTAGTGATATCCATGCTGCTGATTTTGGGGCTTCTCCTTCTTGCCAGCATGATTTATAACGCGCTTGGCCAGCCGGAGACCATCAGCGATGTGATACTGACGGCAGACGGAGTGGACATGTCCGAGCCGTCGCCTAACCCGAACTATGTCAGCGGGAAAATGCGCAATATCTATGAGTTTCTTCTCGATTTCCTGCCCACGGGTCAGGGCCTAAAGCTTTGGCTGTTGGAGATGAATCATCCCGTGCGAATGCTGACATCCTCTGTCGTGATCACGCTGGTGACGACAGCGGGAGGAATTGCTGTTTTCCGGAGGAAAGATATAAAGTAAGGAATATGCCATGGTGGAATGCTTGTGTGCGATTGGCATTATGGCCGCGCTGGCGGCCGGCCTGTCAGTGAAAATTTACTTTTTGCGGAAAGGGGCGCGGGAGATCGAGACGGCACTTGCCGAGCGGCTGGTCATGGAGACAAATACTCTCATTGACGTATCCTGCCGTGACCGGGCGATGCGGCGCCTTGCGGAGCGGCTCAACCGCTCCCTGCGCAAATTGAGGGCAGAGCGTCACCGTTTTCAGCAGGGAGATTTGGAATTGAAGGAGGCCGTAACCAATATCGCCCACGATCTGCGCACGCCCCTCACGGCGATCTGCGGGTATCTTGAATTGCTGAAGGAGGAGGAAACCAGCGGGGAGGCAGAGCGTTATCTTATTCAGATAGAGAACCGGGTACAGGCGTTAAAACAGCTTACCGGGGAGCTCTTTCAATACTCGATCATCTCTTCGACAGGTAAATTGTCGGAGGAAAAAACAGACCTGCGCCGCAAGCTGGAGGAGTCGCTGGTTTCATTTTACGGCGCGATGACGCAGAAGGGCATTACGCCCGAAATCTCGATTCCCGAAGAACCTGTTTGGCGGGTTCTGGACGCCTCCGCTGTCAGCCGGATTTTTGGAAATATCATCAGCAATGCAGTAAAATACAGTGAGGGCGATTTTTCTGTCACCATGGACAGCGACGGCAAAATTGTTTTTTCAAACACCGCCAAAGACCTGACGGCTGTCGATGTGGGCAAGCTCTTCGACCGGTTTTATACCGTGGAGACAGGCCGCAAATCCACGGGGCTTGGGCTTTCCATTGCAAAGGTACTGACAGAGCGCATGGGCGGTACGATCTGTGCGGAGTATCATGGCGAAAGGCTTTCTGTAGTAGTGCGTTTTATGTAGCAGCCACCTGAAATCAGGTGGCAGTTTTTTCGTGGCCCGTAAAAAAATTTTGCGTCATATCCATTAAATTTTGTTGATTAGTATAAATAAAGAGAACAAAACTGGCAATAAAACGAACAAAATTGGCAAAAAATGAGTTTGTTGATTGTTGGTTCATGTAAAACTAAAAGAAATGATGGAAAAGTTTGTTGATTTCGTAGTATAAAAGTGGTATTGTGGAAATGAGAAAAGAATGGTGACGATCTTATATTTAATTGGATGAATTGCCCGCTGGGGGAATTGTTTGGCTGATTGAGGTTGGGGTAATGAGGAATTTGCCTACTACGTGGTTTTCTTATTAGTTATAAGTAGCGGAACAAATTGTGGTATCATAGGGGTAAAATACCGTTTGTTCCTCGAATCATGATTTATATAAGGAAAATCAAAATAAACATATTGATTTTACAGTGAAAAATGATGCTGTGTATATAT
>CAZNQZ010000128.1:0-1660 GCA_964575245.1 uncultured Lachnobacterium sp.
GTCTTAAAGCTTTTTCCGGAAAACGAGACCTGTTTCTCCCGCATCGGACAGCATACCATGCCGGTATATCTGATCCATGCAGGCTGCGTCACTGTGGCCAGGCACTGTGTGTTCGAGAACGCGGGTTTAAGCGGGAATCAGGAGCTGGCCCTCGCTCTCGCCCTCAGTTTTCTGATTGTGTGGATGCTGGGAAACAGGTGGTGGGGAAAAATAAATTTATGGACCTCTATATTTTGTCATTGATTTATAGAGGGAGATATAGTATATTCTCTAGTAGGTGTAAGGAGGATAGGCAAAAGCATGCAAACAATTAACAGAGTAGCCCTGGACGCGATGGGCGGTGACAACGCGCCCTCGGAGGTTGTGAAGGGCGCCGTGGATGCCGTCTGCCAGAGGGAGGATATCCATGTCTTTCTCATCGGGCAGGAGGACGTCGTCCGGGAGGAGCTCGCAAAGTATTCGTATTCCGACGACCGGATCACGGTGGTGGACGCGCCGGAGGTCATTGAGATGGCGGAACCGCCGGTGCAGGCCATCCGGAAGAAAAAACAGTCGTCGATTGTCGTCGGCATGAATATGGTCCGGCAGAAGGAGGCAGACGCCTTTGTGTCCGCCGGAAGCTCCGGGGCAGTGCTGGTGGGCGGGCAGACGATTGTGGGCCGCATCCACGGGATCAAGAGGCCGCCGCTTGCGCCGATCATTCCGACCGAGACGGGGATGTCGCTTCTCATCGACTGCGGCGCGAACGTGGACGCGAGGCCGGAGCATCTGCTCCAGTTTGCGGTAATGGGCTCCATCTATATGGAGCAGATCATGGGCGTGGAGAAGCCGCGGGTCGCCATCGTCAATATCGGGGCGGAGGAGGAGAAGGGCAATGCTCTGGTGCGGGAGACCTATCCATTGCTCACCGCGTGCCCCGACATCCATTTTGTCGGCAGCATCGAGGCGCGGGAAATTCCCCACGGAGGTGCGGATGTCATTGTCTGCGAGGCGTTCGTGGGCAACGTGATCCTAAAGCTCTATGAGGGGCTCTCTGCAACGCTTGTCGGCGTCATCAAGCAGGGGCTTATGAGCACCGTAAGGAGCAAGATCGGGGCGGCGCTTGCACTTCCGGCGCTGAAAAAGACGCTGAAGGCGTTTGACGCTTCGGAGTATGGAGGAGCGCCCCTGCTGGGCCTGGACGGCCTGGTGGTCAAGACGCACGGCAGTTCTAAGGCAAGGGAGATCACGAACTCCATCTACCAGTGTGTGGCGTTTCGTGAGAAGGACATCAACGGAATGATCAAAGCAAGAATTATCGACAAAGAGAATGAGGGAAAGGAAGACGGTTATGGAATTTGAAAAGCTGAAAAAAATTATCATGGAAGTGCTGAATGTGGATGAGAGTGAGATCACGATGGAGACGACGTTTGTCGATGACCTCGGAGCGGATTCGCTGGATATCTTTCAGATTATCATGGCCCTTGAGGAAGAATTTGACGTCGAGATTCCGAATGAGCAGGCAGAGAAGATTGAGACCGTGGCGGATGCCGTGGAGCAGATTCGAAACGCAGTCAACAGCTGATAGCTACGAGAGGGAGTCCGGGATACGGACTCCTTCTTCCATGATGATAAGCGAAAGGGGTTCACCATGCAGAAAACAGTCGATTTTGAGGAAATG
>CAZNQZ010000128.1:1670-6051 GCA_964575245.1 uncultured Lachnobacterium sp.
ATCGGGTATCATTTTCAGGCCGCGGGGCTTTTGCGGCAGGCGCTCACCCACAGCTCCTATGCCAACGAGAGGCACATGAGAAAGCTCGCAGACAACGAGAGGCTGGAGTTTTTGGGTGACGCGGTTCTGGAGATTATATCCAGTGAATTTCTGTATCACAATTACCCGGAGCTCACGGAGGGGGAGCTGACAAAGCTTCGCGCGAGCATTGTCTGCGAGCCGACGCTGGCGCAGTGCAGTGTGGAGCTTGGGCTCGGGGACTATCTCATGCTCGGGCACGGGGAGGAGCACACGGGGGGAAGAACAAGGGATTCCATTCTCTCGGACACGCTGGAGGCTGTAATCGGGGCCATCTATCTGGACGGTGGTTTTGCTAATGCAAAAGAGTTTGTGCACAGGTTTATCCTGACGGATATTGAGCACAAGCATCTCTTTTATGATAGCAAGACGATCCTTCAGGAGGTGGTTCAGAAAGAGCATGAGAGCCTTGTCTACGTGCTCACCGGGGAGTCCGGGCCGGATCACGACAAGAGCTTTGACGTCGAGGTGCAGATTGACGGGGTGTGCGCGGGCACCGGGAGCGGGCGCACGAAGAAGGCGGCGGAGCAGGAGGCGGCCTACCGGGCGCTCCTCGCGATCAGAAACGGGAACGGAGCGGGCGCATAACATGTATTTGAAGAGTATTGAGGTACAGGGATTTAAATCCTTTGCCAACAAAATTGTATTTGACTTCCACAACGGGATCACGGGGATTGTCGGGCCGAACGGCAGCGGCAAGAGCAACGTCGCGGACGCAGTTCGCTGGGTGCTGGGGGAGCAGTCGGTCAAGCAGCTCCGCGGCGCATCCATGCAGGACGTTATCTTTGCGGGCACGGAGAACCGCAAGCCCCTGAGCTATGCCTATGTGGCGATCACTCTGGACAATTCGGACCACCAGCTTGAGATCGGCTACGAGGAGGTCACGGTGGCGCGCCGCCTGTACCGCTCCGGAGAGAGCGAATATCTGATCAACGGCACCCCCTGCCGCTTAAAGGAGGTGGCGGAGCTCTTTTACGATACCGGTATCGGCAAGGAGGGCTACTCTATCATCGGGCAGGGCCAGATTGAGCGCGTGCTCAGCGGCAAGCCGGAGGAGCGCAGGGAGCTTTTTGACGAGGCTGCCGGCATAGTCAAGTTTAAAAAGCGCAAGCTGACCGCCCAGAAGAAGCTGGAGCACGAGCGGGAAAACCTTGTGCGCGTCAACGACATTCTCGCGGAGCTGGAGCGGCAGGTCGGCCCTCTGGAGCAGCAGGCAGAGAAGGCGAGAACCTACCTGAAAAAAAAGAGCGAGCTCAAAGATTATGATGTGAACATGTTTCTTCTGGAGTCCGAGAAAACGGAGAGGGAGAGCAGGGAGGCCGAGGAGAAATACCGGATAGCCGGGCAGGAGCTGGCGGAGGCGAACGCCGCCTACGAAAAAATACGGTCAGAGTACGAGGAGCTGGAGAGCGCCATCGCGGACATGGACGCGAAGGTGGAGAGTATCCGCGAGAGCATCGGAAATACTTCGGTCACGCGCGAAAAGCTGGAGGGACAGATCCAGATCCTGACGGAGCAGATCCACACGGCGCAGATGTCGGAGGAGCACATGCAGAGCCGTCTGGATGCCATCGCCGGGGAGCGCGCGCAGCGCGTCGCCTCACGGGCCGCCTACGATGAGAAGAGGGCGGAGTACGACGGGCAGATTGCGGCCCTCGCCGGGCAGGAGGAGACCAAAAAGGAAGAGCTTGCGCAGATACAGAGTGCGCTTGCCCGCTGTAACGAGGGGCTGGAAAACGGCAGAAGGGAGCTGGTGGAGCTGTTAAACAGCAAGGCGGGCATCCAGTCCAGACAGCAGCACTGCGACACCATGCTCGAGCAGATTAACATCCGAAAGGCGGAGCTGACGAAGCGCCTGCTGGACCGCAAGACGCAGGAGGCGCTTCTCGCCGCCGAGCAGGAGGAGTGCCAGAAGAAGCTGGATGCCGTCAACGACAGTATTGCGGTTCTCGTGGAGCGCGTGCGCGCACTGGAGGAGAAGGATCGGGAGTGGCGCGCCAAAAACGCCGAGAACAACCGGCTTTTGGAGGAGGCGCAGGCGGACTACCTGAAGCAGCACACGCGGCTGGAGTCCATGAAGAATATAGCGGAGCGCTATGAAGGTTACGGAAACAGCATCAAGAGGATCATGGAGCAAAAGACGAAGCACCCGGGAATTCTCGGCGTGGTGTCCGACCTGATCCAGGTGGAAAAGAAGTACGAGACGGCGATTGAGACGGCGCTGGGCGGCAATATTCAGAATATTGTCACCGAGGATGAGGACACTGCCAAAAAGATGATCGCCTTTTTGAAGGAGAACCGTCTGGGGCGTGCGACCTTTCTTCCCCTCACCAGTGTCACGGCAAAGGGCAATCCCAAAAATGAGGCGGCTCTCTCGGAGAACGGCGTGATCGGTGTGGCAAACACGCTGGTGAAATGTGACCGCCGCTATGAGGAGGTTGCCGCGTACCTGCTGGGGCGCGTTCTGGTTGTGGACACTATCGACCACGCCATCGCCCTCGCGAAAAAAAATCACTACAGCTTACATATTGTGACCCTCGAGGGAGAATATCTAAGCCCCGGGGGCTCCATGACCGGAGGAGCGTTCAAAAATTCCGCAAATCTTCTGGCGAGAAACCGTCAGATTGAGGAGCTCGAGAAGCGGATCGGGGAGATCAAAAAGAGCATTGCGGAGCGCAGGGAGCGCAAGGAGGACATTGCGACGGCAATTGAGCTGTCGGCGGACGAGCTGGAGAGCGTGAAGGAGGAGCTGCAGCAGCAGTACATCCTGCAGAATACCGCGCAGATGAATGTGGACCGCGCAAAGCAGCAGCGCGGCGAGAGCGATGAGGTGTACTCCGGCCTGATGGAGGAGAGTGCCCGGCTGGAGGAGCAGGTCGAGGAAATCCGCCGCAGCAGGCAGAAGATTCAGGATGAGGCCGGGTACGCGAAGGAGCGCGAGGCGGCGATTGGCGTTGAGGCAAAGCAGTTTGAGGCGGAAATTGACAGGCAGTCGTCGGTTGAGAGCCGGGTGCAGGATGAGGTCTCGCGCATCGTCATCGAGCTGGCAAACCTGCGGCAGAGCGCCGAATTCACACAGGAGAACATTGACCGCATCGACAGCGAGATCACGAAATTTGACGCAGAGTGCATTGAGGTGCAGGAGAACGCAAAAAATTCTAAGGAGGACATTGCCCGAAAGCAGGCGGATATCGAGGAGATCAAACGGACGATCCTCGCCTCCGCGGACGCCTACGCGCGTCTGGAGCAGGAGCTGCAGGAGTGCCTCGGGAAGAAGGAGAAGATGTCCGCCGAGCACCGGGGCTTTTTCCAGCGTCAGGAGGAGACGGCGAAAAGGCAGGGAGAGCTGGACAAGGAGATCTTCCGCTTAAACAGCCAGAGGGAAAAGCTGAAGGACGCGCTGGAGTATCAGACAGCCTATCTCTGGGAGGAGTATGAGCTGACGCCCCACGCGGCGCAGGAGATGAGAAACGACAGCTACACGGATCTGTCGGCGCTGAAGAAAATGATTGCCGCAATCAAGGACGAGATCCGCAGGCTCGGCGACGTCAACGTCAACGCCATCGAGGATTACCGGGAGGTCTCGGAGCGCTACAACTCCATGAAGACCCAGCACGACGATCTCGTGGAGGCCGAGCAGACGCTTCTGGGCCTGATCGGGGAGCTGGATGAGGGCATGAGAAAGCAGTTTGCCGAGAAATTTGCGGATATTCAGAGGGAGTTTGACTCCTCCTTTAAGCAGCTCTTCGGCGGGGGACACGGGACGCTGGAGCTGGTGGAGGACGAGGATATTCTGGAGTCCGGAATCCGCATTATCGCCCAGCCGCCCGGGAAAAAGCTGCAGAATATGATGCAGCTCTCCGGCGGTGAGAAGGCGCTGACCGCCATCGCGCTGCTGTTTGCCATCCAGGCGTTAAAGCCGTCGCCCTTCTGTCTTCTGGACGAGATCGAGGCGGCGCTGGACGACTCGAACGTGACGCGCTTTGCGGGCTATCTGAACAAGCTGACAAAGTTCACGCAGTTCATTGTCATCACGCACCGGCGGGGGACGATGGCGGCTGCGGACCGCCTGTACGGGATCACGATGCAGGAGAAGGGCGTTTCGACCCTTGTGTCGGTGAACTTGATCGAGAATGATCTGGATGAGTGAGAAAGGACGGTTGTATGGAGGAAGAGAAAAAAGAAAAAGCAGGTTTTTTTAAACGGCTCGCCGCGGGACTCGCGAAGACGAGGGACAATATCGTGCATGGGATTGACGCCGTCTTTTCCGGCTTCTCGAAAATAGACGATGAATTTTACGAGG
>CAZNQZ010000129.1:0-4892 GCA_964575245.1 uncultured Lachnobacterium sp.
ACATCATATTATCAGGAGGAGCTTCACATGCAGTCATCAGGAGATTTACGGAACCAGTTAAGAAGCATTGACCACAAGAGCTACCCGGCCTACAAGGGGCTCAAGGGCAGCTATCAGTTTGACGGATATCAGCTGAACATCGACCATGTGCAGGGAGATCCCTTCGCGGCACCCTCGCACGTCAGCGTGTTTGTCCCGGATCAGCGGGCCGCATTTCCGGACTACTGCAAAAAGGACAGCCTGACCAGACAGGCGCTGGCGGACTATCTGACCCGGCAGTTCGGACAGATGGTGAACCGCTTTACCTTCAAGGCGAAGGGCTCCGGCAAAAGCGGATTGATCTCCGTGACCCACTGCGGGCAGGAGAAGCTGGTGCGCACGGCCTGTGAGGTGGCGGACCGGGGGATCACGGCGCGCTTTTGCGTGGGCTTTCCGGCAAACGGGCGCAGCATCAACGCCGGGGAGCTGGAAAAGATTCTGTTCGATTACCTTCCACAGTGCGTGGACGGCGCTTTTTACTACCGAAATTTAAACGCCGCAGCCCTGAAGGCCGCCATCGAGCTGGCGGAGGATCAGGCGTACATCCGTGCCCAGCTCGCCGCGCGGGGGCTGGTTGCCTTCGTGGCGGATCACGCGGTGCTGCCCCGGGAGAGCGGCGTCTCCTCCAAGCCCATGAAATCCTCGACAGAATTTCTCTCCCCAGACTCCCTGCGGGTCACCATGGATCTCCCCCACAAAGGAGCCATCACCGGCATGGGATTACCCAGAGGAATCACTCTGATCGTGGGCGGCGGCTACCACGGCAAGTCCACGCTCCTAAACGCATTGGAGCTGGGCGTGTACGACCACATTGCGGGGGACGGCAGGGAGTACGTGATTACGGACGCCTCCGCAATCAAAATGCGCTCGGAGGACGGGCGTTTTATCCGTGACGTGGACATCTCCATGTTTATCCGGGATCTTCCGAACAGGAAGGACACCCGACGCTTCTCCACGGAGGACGCCAGCGGCAGCACCTCCCAGGCCGCCGGGATTGTGGAGGGCATGGAGGCCGGGGGGCGGGTGTTCCTTCTGGACGAGGACACCAGCGCCACCAATTTCATGGTGAGGGACGCCTTCATGCAGCGGGTGGTGAGCCCGGACAAGGAGCCGATTACGCCGTTTTTACTGAGGGCAAGGGATCTGTATGAGCAGGCAGGCATCTCCACGGTGCTGGTGGCGGGAAGCTCCGGCGCCTTTTTCCACATCGCGGACACGGTGATTCAGATGGACAACTATGTCCCGGTAGACATCACGGCAAAGGCGAAGGAGCTCTGCGCGGATTTCCCGCTCTCCAAAGAGAGCCCTGCGCCCTTTCAGATGCCCGAAAGCCGCCGCGTGATGACAAAGGATGAGGCCGGAGCAGTCAAGCGCCGGGATTACCGCACGGGGGCGGTGCGCTCCGACGAACCGGAGCGGCTGAAAGTGAAGGTCATGGGGAAGGACGGCTTTGCACTGGGCCGTCAGAATGTGGATCTGCGCTATGTCGAGCAGCTCATCGACAGCGAGCAGACGGCTGCGCTGGGCCTGCTGCTCAAGTACACGGCAGAAAAGCTGGTGGACGGCAGGCGGACGCTGCCCGAGATCGCGGAGTATCTCGTGCGCCAGCTCGAGCAAAAGGGGCTCTCCTTCTTCGCTGAGGGCAGCTACATCCCCGGCGGCTACGCGATACCGCGCCCGCAGGAGATCCACGCCTGCCTGAACCGCTACCGCAGGTCATGAATAATGCGCATGAAAACGGGGGCATCTGATACGATGCCCCCTGAATTTTCGCCAAATACGAGTGTTAACAAGTATAAATTCTTTATCCTCTACGGCACATAATGCTCCGTGATCTCCGTCACCTCCCCGTTTTTCACCACAAATTCATAGGGAATGTGCTCATTCTGCTCCCCGCGCTCCTCCAGCAGCGCCGCGAACCGGTCTGTGGTGACCTCCAGCGGCGCGTAGGAATCCTGCCAGTCCAGCACCGTAATTTTGCAGGCGGCGGCAAGGGGATAATTTCTCACAAGCTCTTCCGGATTATAGACGCTGAATCCCCCCGGCGCGTCATCCTCTGTGATGTTCAATTCCTCCGCCCGGCTGCTTGGCACCTCGACCCACTCGACCTCGTCCACAGCCATCTGCCCGTCCGCAAAACTACGGATATACGCCAGAAATTCCGCATTCTCTAATGCGGCATCCGGCTCCTTCCGGCTGTCGTCCCCCCCTGTGAGGTCTGTGTTTGAATCAATCTGCGAATCCACCGGCTTCTTAACCGCCGCATTCTGGTCGGCACAGCCATTCACAAACAAAACCGTTCCAATTATACAACATACATACATAAATTTTCTCATATGATTTCCTCCTGACAAATTTGCAATTAGTAATCCCGATCCCATGGAATCTCATCAAATTGCTTAAAAAACTCCTGATTGTCCCAGACAGTTGTCGGGCGATAGTCATAGTACACACCGTTGATGCCAAAGTCGGGACAACTGTCCGTAGCGATGGACAGACAGACCGTTTCCCCGCTGGCTAACTGCAGCTGAAGACAAGCCTGCTGATTCCCGCAGTCAGCTCCGCCACAGATATATTTGGCATTGCTAAACCAATCCTCAAACAGTTCTAAAGTCTCCCGATCTGTAATAGTCTGACTGTAAAATTCACCGTGCGTGGACATGCAGCGTACCTCCAGCTTTGCGGATACAATGTTTTTGATATCGGCAGGATCAAAGGGCATATAGTTCATTTTCACCTGCAGCATGGTCTGAATATATGCGCAGAGCTCAGGGGCCTCTATCAGATACTCCGTAAACTGCCCATTCTCATCTATATTGGTGTATGTCAAATATCCGCCCTCAAACGCTCTGTACCACTGATCCTGACAGACCATCCGCCATCCGGTTTCCTTCATCCCCTTCCATCGGCCAGTAGACGGCTCCCCGCCGAAGGACTGAGCAGCCATAAGCTGCCGAAGCTGTTCCTGATCCCCGTCATCGGGCACATAGTAATACTCGACATATGTTCTCAGCACAGAAGGCTGAACAGCAATACAGATCTTATCCGCCTGAATCTCCCGCGTTAAAACCGCTCCATGGTATATCAGGTTCTCCTCATCTCCAGCTGCTGTCTCCTGTACAGATTGTGACTCCGACGTTTCGTCCGTCTGTGGCTCTATATCATTTTCCTTCCTGTCCGTCGTCTGCTGAGTTTCCGTCTGACTGTCATTCCCCTTAACCGCTGCGCTCTGATCCGCACATCCGTTAAACAAAAGAATCGTTCCGATCACACAGCATACATATGCAATTTTTCTCATATCTTCCTCCAATCGCCTACTACGGAATATAATGCTCTGTAACTGAAGTGATTTTTCCACCCAAAAAACCCAGGTTATAAGGAATCCGGTTCTCCTCCCGCTCCTCCAGAAGCTCGAGAAACCGGCTGAGGGTAACGGTTGTCGGCTCATAATTGTTTTCCCAGTCAAGAACCGTGTACACACATTCCTGCGCCAGTGGGAAACTCTCGAGGGCCTCCCTTTCGTTGTGGATATAAAAACCGCCCGCATCCGCAATTCCAAGCTCGGTCGCCCGGTCGCTCGGCACCTCCACCCACTCCACCTCGTCAAAGATGAGCTTCCCTCCGTCATATTTCTTAATATACGCGAGGGTGGTAGGTGTGTCCCAGCAAATCCCGTATGGCTCCGACCAGACACTCTCCCCGCCGCAGCCAAGCTCAAATAAGATCTCTCCCTCAAGCCACTGCCCCAGCACGGAGGCGTTCAACAATACAGCCCGGTCTTCCCCGGCAAGCTTCTTCGTTGCAATCAGCTCCTTCTCGGCGTGCTCGGGGCGGGGTCTGTAATAGATCTGCAAATTCTCCGCCGTCCCTTTCCACTGAATAAGGATACTGTCGATCACCGCCGTATTGAAAACTCCGTCTTTTGCAGCTACCTCGACCTGGTTTTCATCATAAAAGCGAACACTGTATAATTCCGGTTGGGCGTCCCCTTCCGAATTTCTCCCGCTCTCCGAGGTCTGCTCTGTGTCGTTCGGCTTTCCCACTGGCTGTGCCTGCAGCTGGCCTGAGAGCTGCTTTCCCAGCAGCGCCGCCGCAAGAACTGAGGCGATCCAGCCTGCCGCGACAAAGCCGCGCCGTTTCTTTTTCTGTACACCCTCCTCGGGCAAAGGCTCCTCGGACGAAGGCTCCTGTTTTGGTGAACATTCAAGCTCCAGCACCTTCTGCAGCACATCCATATTATGTCCCTGCGGCACTGCCAGATTGTTTTCCCATTTGGAGACTGCCTGACGGCTGACACCCAGATAGTCGGCAAGTTCCTCCTGAGAAAAATTTTTCTTCTCCCTCGCCTGCTTTAACTGTTCACCAAGCGTCATACGCATCACCTCTTTTCTGTGCATCATTCAACTGTAGCGCGCTAACCTCTTGTCTGCACAGCCTGATTATAGGCCGCAACCGCAGTTGCGCGCTACCAATTTCCCGCAACTTTACGGTTGCATATGCCTATATACTGCAACTTTACACCTTAAAGCGGTATCCCACTCCCCAGATCGTCTCGATATACTGAGGCTTGTTGGTGTTCATTTCGATTTTTTCACGGATCTTTTTGATGTGGACCGTAACGGTCGCGATATCTCCGATGGATTCCATATCCCAGATTTGACGGAAGAGCTCCTCCTTCGTGAATACGCGGTTGGAGTTCTCCGCAAGAAATGTGAGCAGATCAAATTCTTTTGTGGTGAGCTGTTTTTCCTCCTCGTTCACCCACACGCGGCGGGCCGTCTTGTCAATGCGGATGCCGCGGATCTCCACAATATCATTTTCGACGGCATTGCTGCTGATCAGGCGCTCGTAGC
>CAZNQZ010000129.1:4902-6048 GCA_964575245.1 uncultured Lachnobacterium sp.
ACGCGCGCGACCAGCTCGCTCGGAGAGAAGGGTTTTGTAACATAATCATCCGCTCCAAGACCAAGTCCGCGGATTTTGTCAATATCGTCCTTTTTTGCGGACACGAGAAGAATCGGTGTATTTTTCTTTTCCCGAATCTGCTTGCACAGCTCGAACCCATCCACCTCCGGCAGCATCAGGTCCAGAATAAACAGGTCATACTCTTCATTTAAGGCGCGCTCCAGACCGGCGGCCCCATCGTTTGCAATCTCCACCTCAAATCCGGAAAGCTCCAGATAATCCTTCTCCAGATTGGCAATCGTCTCCTCGTCCTCCACAATCAATATTCTACTCATTGACAACCTCCTCGTATTTGCGTATCACAAAGTACATGACTGTTCCCTCTCCCTCTTTGCTGACCGCCCAGATCTTTCCCCCGTGATCCTCCACAATTTTTTTGACAATCGACAGGCCGATCCCGCTGCCTCCGGTCGCGGAATTCCGGGAGGAATCCGCCCGGTAAAAGCGGTCAAAAATATAGGCGAGATCCTTCTGTGCGATCCCACGCCCGTTGTCCTCCAGCTCCACCTGAATAAAATCCCCGACATCCTTAATACGCACCTGTATAAGCGTCTGGGGCTTGTTTCTGTACTTCACGGAGTTGCCGATGATATTGTTTACCACCCGGCGCAGCTGCTCCGGGTCGCCGATAATCATCACGGACTCCTCCACCTCATTCCTGTAGGACAAACCGATGCCCTTTGCCTCGAGCTCCAGACCGATCTCATCCACACAGTCCCTGAAATACTCGGACACATTCAGTTTTGCAAAATTAAATGGAATTCGGTTCGTGTCTATGTTAGAGTACAGAGTCAGCTCGTTGATCAGCACATCCATCTCGTTTGCCTTATTATAGATCGTGCGGATGTACTTGTCCAGCTTTTCCGGAGTATTCGCCACACCGTCAATAATCCCCTCGGAATAACCCTTTACCGCAGTGATCGGCGTCTTGAGATCGTGCGCGATATTGCTGATCAGTGCCTTATTTTCCCGCTCGGTATACAGCTTCTCCTCCGCGTTGTCCTTCAGTCGCTGCCGCATCTCCTCAAAGGTGACGCAGAGCTCCCCGATCTCATCCTCGTCGCTCGCCTCAAGCTTAAAGTCCAG
>CAZNQZ010000130.1:0-6030 GCA_964575245.1 uncultured Lachnobacterium sp.
TACCGCCCCTCCAAATAAAAAAATAAAAACTTACACATTTTACTTGACAAACCCCTCCCCGGCCTTTTCTGTTTCCCTGTCCCCTGGATTGTCCTCCTGTTCCTCTTCGCCGTCCTCCTCTGCCGCCTCCTTCAGCTCCTCTCCGGCATCCGCCAGCGTGGAGAGCCGGGAGGATTGAGCCGCCTGCGCCTTCTGCCTGACTCCGGCAAGCTCCTCCTCCTTTCTCTGCGTGTCAACCCCTCTGCTGCCATCCTGCTTAATCTCCGCTTCCAGCACGTCGGCCCGGCCTTCCATGTCCGTTGCCACGCTGCCCTGTGCCTTCGCCTGCTTTAAGGAGCTGCCCGCGGAAATCATCGCCGCCATACCCTCCTGCGAAATCGAGACCACGTCGCCATCGCGGCCTGTCCTTGTGCTCTGCGAACTATCTGATACCTCCTCTGCCTTTGCCTGCTGCTGCTCCCTGCGCAGCTCCATCTCATGCTGCCTCAGCTGCATATTCAGCTCGCTGATCTGCTGCTGAATCTCCTGCCTCCGCTTCATTTTTTCCTCCAGCGGCATCTCTTCCTTGGAAGAGAGCTCCTGCAGCTGCTTCTGCGCCTGGGCAATCTTGTTTTGAATGCTCCGGCTGAAGGAATCCTCTGCCGGGCTCACCGGACTCATTCCCATCCGGCCCGCCTGTGGGTTAGCTCCGCCTATTCCGTCAATTGTCATCTTCTATCCTCCCTGATTGATTCACATATGTTCCTGATACCACTATTTTCGGTTTTTTCCATGCGGAAATTTACCCATATGTTGCAGGACGGACTTTTTCTGTTGTGAGCGACATCTGCGGCCTGCTCACTCCATCATCAACAGGATCGTGAGGCAAAATTCCCCCTCCCCCTGCGTGATGTCGATATCCCCGTGATATTTTTCGGCCGTGCGCCGGATATTCGCAAGACCATAGCCGTGTATTCCCTCCTCCTTTGAGGTGTGGATTAAGCCGGTCTCTGCCTCCACCCGGACACTCCCTGAAAAACTGTTTTTCACCTCTATCATGCAGGCATTGTTTCTGCGGTAGGAGCAAATGGAAATGTAAGCCAAAGCCTGCGCATCCGTATACTCAACCGCATTGCACAGCGCATTGTTCAAAATAACGCTCAGATCAAACGCTTCGATTCCGGAACCCCCGGGGTAGTGGAAATCACAGCAAAAACGGATTCCACGTCTCTCAGCCGCGGTCTTATACTCCGCCAAAACCACATCCGTGACCGGGTTCCCGCTCTGAATGGTCCCTGCCACTTCCGAGAGAGAATTCCTCAGTCTTGCAGCGTAGGCTTTGGCCTCCCCTGCGCTCTCGCCGGCATAGAGCCTTTCCAGAGTGGCAATGTGGTTGGCCATGTCATGCCTTAACCCTCTGATGTCCTCATAGATCTCCTCCACGCGGGTAATATGGCGCCTCATATCCTCCACCTGCCCGGCCAAAAGCCTGTCCTCCTGCTCTGCACGAATGCCCTGATACAATATCAGGGAAACCAGCATTCCGACCAGAAGCATCACATAAAAGAAAACGGAAACCGTATCCAGTTCGGCAGAGCTGCTGCCTTCCGTAATAATGTAAAATGTGCGGTAGCGGTTCATGACCAAATCCGCGCCGATCCCTGTCAGCGGAAACGCAGAGAGCATACACAGCTCCCTTCCCGTCAGCTCAGCGCTTTTGCGGACATACGCTCTCACAAACAGCCATGTGCCGGTCAGCAATATGGCGATATACACCAACAGATAAAAGACACACATCACAACATACAGGGCAATCCCCATGATTTCTTCTTTCCCCTGCAAAATAAAGGGAAGGTGCAGGGCTCTGGAGTATGTAAAATCATATAGTATATCGCTCAGCGCCGAAGCGAGCTGCATGAGGGACAAAAAGAGAAGTGCCAGAAATACCTTCTGCCGGTAATTCTTTCGGTCTGCGGCGCACATCACGGCAAGAGCCGCCGCCACGCCAAGACAGTGCGCAGGAAATGTCCCGATTTTGGGCGGAATCAGCCCAAGCAGCAGCATCATGGATAACCAGGCCATCCCTGCAAGAAACGCCCCCTTAGGATATTCCATAAACGGTTTTAGCAGCCTCCCCATCGCCCAGGCCGTCCACAACATATACAGAAACAGGCAGACATACGGCAGGCCCCCCATCAGTTCTGTCGTCACCATTCCCCGGAGTCCTCCCTGCGGTTGTAGCGCAGATACCGCTTCACAAATTCGCTGTAGACCTGTCTGGCAATGGGCGCCTTCCCTCTTTCCAGTGTGACAGACTCCGCATCGTACTTCCTGACATATCTGAAATTTACAAGGTACGCCCTGTGCGTCCGGCAGAAGCTGTCCCCCGCCTTCTTCTCCAGATCCTTCAGTTTTCCATAATACTCAATGTCGCCATCCCGCATATGCAGCGCCACCTTGCGGTTGAACACCTCCGCATACACAATATCACAAAACCGGACCGTCATGTGCTCCCCGCCCGCAGTGACGACCATACTCGGCTCCTCCTGTCCTTCCCGCCTCATCGACGCCAGCTCTCTCTGATGCCGGATTGCCTTTTGCAGCACTTCTCTCAGCTTTTCATCCGAAAACGGCTTCACGAGATAGTGGAGTGCATCCACGTCAAACGCCTCGAATACACAATCCTCTATGGCCGTCACAAAGATAAGGGCGCAACGGCTTCCCGCCTCCCTCAGCCGCCTTGCCGTCTCCATCCCCGAGAGCCCCGGCATCCGGATGTCCAGAAACAGGATATCCAAAAGCTCAGCCTCCTCCAGTACCTCCTCCCCGGATGCATAGGTTGTGATCTGGTATTCCTCTGCAAGGCTTCTTATTTTTTCAGCAATCATATCTCTGGCGTCTTGCCGGTCATCACACACTCCGATATGCACCGCTCTTCCCTCCACAAAATACTTCCGGGTATCTATACCGGTTTTTCCCGCTCTCCCATTGTCTCAAACATGGCAGGCTGTGCCTGGAAGTCCTCGGCATATTCTCTGGGGCTCCCGTCTGTATGCGTGCATCATAATTGTTCCCACTCTTTCACAAAAAAGTCAAAGACATCATTCAGTCTCCTGATCACACGCTCATTCACAGGAACCGTTTTATCCAGAAACTGCATGCCTCTTTCCCCCATGAAATCCACGCAAAATATCAGGCAGTAGAATACGAACGCCCTGTATTCTGTCATGCTTGGATAAATCTCATCCAACAGATAGTCCACATATTTCGTATCCAGATAACTACTGAGCAACGCGACCTTCGTCATGGCAACAAAGGTAAGCCTATCACCCAGGCCTATCCAATCAATATCAATGATCCCGGATAATTTGCCATCACAAATCAAGAGATTTTTGGTACTGATATCATCCAGATAGGGAGTTGGCCGAACCCCGTCCAAATATTCCTGTATCTCCGGCTGCATTTTTTTGACAATATTGACCTTGTCGCTGTCAAAATACTGATTTCTTTTTATTCTCTCCTCAGCCCGGCCCAGCATTTCATCCACGAACCAGTTCCATGTCCACCCCTCCTGTACCCGGATATCAATTCCTGAGATCCTCCATTGAATCTCAACCACTTCCCTGGCAATCCTTTTTTTCTCTGAGTCGCTTAACTCACCATAGACATTTCCAATATCATCGCCGGGGATATAAGTAAGAATCAAATAAGAATAATCCTTGTATTTCCCCTCCGATATAACGACAGGTATTGGTATTCCGCATACAGACAGCTTGTCCAGCCAATAAACGGTATCCTTATAAGCATTCTCAGCTCTGCTGCATCTGAGAATAAACTTCTCAGACGCAGTGGAGACAAGAAAGACATCGTTCGCAATACCAACGCCGCAGCGCTCTATTTGAACAACACTCGTTTTGGCGCTGTTTTCAAATATCGTGATTGCCTCCCTGCATTCCATTGGACATTTGTCCCTCCATCCCTGGTTCTTATCCCTCTACCGTAACCTCAATCCTCGCCTGACAGCCGTTTTGCGCAATGACATAGATCACGCAGCTTCCTGTCCCGTTTGCAGTCACCACCCCGTCCACGCTCACCGTTGCCACCTTGTTATTGCTGCTCCTGTAGCGGTATTCCTTCGCGTGCTTTTCGGAAAGCTGCTCCCTGTTAGCATCTCTCAGCACAACGCTGGGCCGGATTGTCACAGAATCACCTGTTTTCAGCGTATAAGCGGTCTCCTCAGTCTCGACGGCCCGGACATTGGTATATACAGGAGAATCCTTCCCCGCCACGTGGAAGGTCAGGGTCTTTGCAAGAATGTACTTTTCCCCATCTCTCCACTGGTATGCCTCCACATACAGCTTGAAGTTTCTGGTTGTGTCAAGCTCTTTTCCGTTTATCCGCTTAACGGTGATGCCGGTCAGTCTTCCGCTGGCCACCTGATTCAGAGACCGCGCGTTAAATTTCTTCCCGCAATACTGTACATAGACGTTATAACCATCCGCGCCTGAAACACCCCCCCATGACACCTGCAGCTTCTCTCCGCTCTGGATGGCCTTCACGCCGGAAAGCAGTTCGATATTTCTCTGCTTCTTTTCGGACGCGGGGCCTGCCGGAATCGGTTTGGGATCTGGATCTGGCGTCGGCGTCGGGGTTGGTATTGGTATTGGGGTCGGCGTCGGCCCGACAGCACCGCCCTTTTCCTGATAGACAATCGCATAGGCGGAAAAGCGGTCTGTTTCAATGGTGATTGTTCCCGGATCCTTATCCAGATCCTCCAGCACCTCCGCCGCGCCGTCATGCACGCGGACGACGGCGAAGACCCGCTCCCTTCCGGCAGCGCCTTTTATGCTGTCCGGCACGTTGATCACAATGGTGATCTTTTTCTTAGTCTCATGTATGTCCTCTCGGTTCTCCCCGATAATCTTGGTCAGGCTGACGTCGAGGTACTGCCCGACTGCAAAGCCGGTTGCCGGGCCGGTGGTCAGCGCTGCCGAAACAGCCTCCTTCTCCTCCGCCTTTACGGTAGCTTCCGCATCCCTCACCTCAAGGACGATTTTAATATCGGTTCCGCTCTGCACCTGCTGCTTTTCTTCCTCTGTCAGGAGCATATCCTTCAATTCCTCGCCAGAAGTGGAAATGCTCGTCTGCGGAGCATTTTCCCCCGGTTTCACTTCCGAAGTAACGGTTCCGGTTGCCGGTGCTATGATGTACCCGCATACCGTACATGTCTGGGGCGTCGTCTCGGTTGCCGCAGCTCCCGGCATGTGTGCCTGCAAATCACTGTGTGCGCCACAGCTCTGGCATTTTCTGGCGTGCCCCTCTTCGGTCTGATAGTCCCATGCAGAATCATTATAGTTATGTCCTGTTTTAACAATCACAACACTGCTTTTGTCCGTGATCTCCCGCGTTCCGTTTTCGTCCAGGAACCACTTGCCGCAGCCGCCGTCTCCATCGCAGACATAATATGCCGTGTTTCCGTCCTCCGTGCAGGTGGCGGCTTTCGCAGCCGTCAGGGTCAGGCTGTGAGTGTGCCCGGCTGCCTCTTCAATGACGTACCCGCATACCGTACAGGTCTGGGGCGTCGTCTCGGTTGCCGCAGCTCCCGGCGTATGCGCCACGACCGTATCGTGTTCCCCGCATCCTGTTCTTCGGCACTTGTGGGCATGTCCGTCCGCTCCCTTATATCCCCATTCGGAAGTGTTATAGTCGTGTCCGAGCGCAGCGATCTTCACGCTGTCCGGCGTAGTCTCACTTGTGCCTGCCGCATCTGAGAACATTTTTCCGCAGCCGTCCGTTCCTTCACATTTCCAATATTCGCCCGTGCCCTGCTTCTCACAGGTGGCAGGAACAGTTTCATGCTTTGTCAGGACATGTTTATGCTGACACAGCACAATCGTGCCGTTTTGTATCTTTTTCTGAAACGCTGTATCGGTATAGCCTGTGGCGATTACTTCAATGTTCAGATTTGCCAAATCCGCTTCCGTAAAGGTATATCCTTCCGCCGCCTTGACTACCGGCACATCGGACAATTCGCCATCATATTCTTCCCAC
>CAZNQZ010000131.1:0-589 GCA_964575245.1 uncultured Lachnobacterium sp.
AACTGTTTTTCTTCGCTTATCGGGGTTTCCGTCATCCTGACGGCTGTGTTTCTGTCCGGATGCGGGAACATCACCGTAAAACGCGGCGCTGCCAGCAGCCCAAAGCCGGAAACGGAATTCCAGACAGAAACGGGAGGGGAGGATCCGTATCCGGGCTGGATTCCTGTTCCGGGTATTCCGGTATCGGAGGCCGCGCCGGGAACAGGCACCGAAGCCGCTAAGGAGCAGGAGGCCATAAAAACGTCCGGGAAAACGATCGAGGATATCCTTTCTATGGATCCCGGCCAGTGGAAGAAAATTGAAATTGTAAATGGCAATGTTCCGGAGTTTGACACAAAAAACGTGAAGGCCGGAGAGTGGACAGAGTACACAGATCTGGATAATTTGGGGAGAAGCACCTGTATGACGGCGGTTGTACATACCGTTTACCCAAAGGCGGAGGTTCCCTGTCTTACGGATTTTCGGCCAAGCGGCTGGCATACCGTCTATTACCGGATTGTCCGTGCAAAAAACGGGAAAAAGGGCACGAACCTGATGCGCAGATGCCACCTGCTGAAGCCGAAGCTGGGCGGATCCTGTGAAGACGCCC
>CAZNQZ010000131.1:599-6025 GCA_964575245.1 uncultured Lachnobacterium sp.
ATGGCGGAATATGAACAGCAGATCCTTGATTATTTAAACAAAGCGGATGGATATGTTTTGTACCGCGTCCGTCCGCGCTTTATCGGAGAGGATGCGCTGTGCCAGGGAGTAGAGATGGAAGGCTATTCCCTTGATGACAATGGAAAGAGCGTATGTTTTCATGTGTTTATCCGCAATATCCAAAAAGGAATTGCCATCAATTACGAGAAGGGAACCAGCTTTTTGATAAGGACTCCGGGAACGGCAGAGAAAAACGAGCCAAAAGAGGATGAGGAGCCGGCTGCAGCGGACAGCGGTGACGACTCTGCAGTTATCAATTAAAGGAAAAGGAGAAAGAGGGATGAAAAAAGGAAACAGGGAAGACAAGTTTTTTTCCGTGGTGTGTATCAGCGCCCTTCTTGTCGTTGGCGCTCTGATTGTATTTGCACTGGTCAGCAATCTCAGGCAGAACGGCAATACAAAGCGGAATGAGGCAAATTCGGAGACGGGGACGGAGCCGGAGAGCTATGAGGCGGTTCCCAAGCCGGATTTTTCGCAGGTAGATCCCCAAAATATCTTAAAGCTGCCGTTTGATTACACAAATGATGATTTCTTTCAGGAGCTCGAAGTTCCTGACGTCACGGCAGAGCAGGTAAATTCGGAGCTTTCGGGTTATCTTTCCGCTTATCCGGTCTATGAAAAGGTCATGGACCGCGGGGTAAAGGAGGGCGACCTGATAAATGTGGATTACTCCTGTATAGATAAGGAAACCGGAATTTGCGTTACCGATGGGACAAGGCAGTCACTCCTTTTGGATTTGAAGGACAATGATCTGCCGCAGGATGTGCTGGATGCCTTTTCCGGGGTCATGCCGGGAGCTTCTTTCCAGAAAGAGGCTGTCATTGATGCGGAAAGTGAAGGAACCTTTACGGATGATGAGGGAGAAGCGGTTTCCGTTGCAGGGAGGACGCTCGCCTTCTCTTTTACAATCAATTACATCTGCGGCGCAGAGCGGACTGCGGATAATGTAACGGATGCGGATATCGAGGAAATCACGGAAGGCGATTACCATACCGTACCGGAATTTTTGGAGTTTATCCGCACAAACCTTACAAGAAATGCGGAAGATTCTGTGGCGGAAGAGGTATGGGATCGTTGGGCGGAGTCCTGCATGATCGGGGACGAGAAAGAATTTAATCATCTTGTGGAAGAAGAGATGAACTATGAGATGGGCTTTTATCAGTCGATGGCGGAAAGCCGGGGAATTGACATGGACAGCCTTGCTCTTTTATATGGCAGCAATGATGTGGCAGCTTTTAAGGAGACTGTACAGGCGGACAGTGCAAAGATTGTTAAGCAGTATCTTGTCGCCTATTATGTATCGGGGGAGGAAGGGTTACATTTAGATGATGCCGGGTTTCTCAGAATGCAGGAGGAGCTGGCGAAAGAGTATGGACTGGGGTCTGTGGATGAATTAAAAGAGACTTATGGGGATGTGGAGCTTCGCCTGTTTCTGCAGATGGAACGGGTCAGCCGGTGGATTGCGGAGGAAATTCATAAGCGCGGAGAGGAGTAGAAAATGCTTGCCGAAAACCTGATAGATATAGCAAAAATAGCGCTGGAATATGTCCTGCTTGCGATTTTTTTTCTCTGTGTAATCGACTTTGTACATATCAAAGATCAGTATGCTGAAACATTAAACAGGGAGTATGACCTGCAGGTGACAACCAGACAGCAGCTGGAGTTTGGAAAGTACAACACGGGGCTGAACCAGTGGGAATCGAAGGAATGCCTGAATGCGGACGCGGTGATGGAGGCCATCCGGCTGTACCGCGATGCGGGGATCTGTATTTATGTGGACCGCATGGGAAGGGACTCAGACACAAGGTACGACTATCTTTTGGACGGCACGACGCTTGAGGAATATCAAAGAAACGGATGGCTGTCGGTAGCCTACTTGAAAAAGATGCTGGATCTGGAACATGCCAGTTATCATCCTTATGTGGTGTATGACAATGATGATATGAGAGGGCCATACCGCAGCACGGGAACCGAGGTAAAAGGGCTTGCATTTATCCGCAGATAGGAGGTGTCTGTCATGGAACATATTTCCGGTGATATTTCGGATCTTATGAAAATCGGCATTGCGTGCAGCATTGCGTTTATTCTGCTGTTTTCTGTTGCACGGATTGCCGACTTAACAACCGAGTGGTACGGGAATGTCCTTTACAATAAAAGCCAGACGGATTATCTGAGAGAGCGTGCAGACACATATATCTTTGAGAAAAAGGATGCCGTCGTAACCGGGGATGATATCATGGAGCTGATCCTGAAAAATGATTCAAAGTACGATTACCATATCTTCATGAATGGGAGATGGCATTGTGTAAACAGCACTGTACGTTCCGCGTCATTGAATCTGTGGTGTGAGGACTATCTGATGTCCCATGTGTTCAAAAACCGTGGTGATCTGGAGCGGAGGTTTGTTGTGTCGGAGGTGATACAGGTCAATGAGGAGACGGTCGGATACCGGTTTGTCGATAAAGTATCACTTGAGACAATGGAAATCGGAGCTGACATCTGTTTCACGGAGCCGCGGTGACGGCCTGTAATGCTCCCATGGAGCGGAAAAAGGGAGGATATTTTGGAACAGGAAGCAGTAGAAACCAGCCATATCGGCGTAGCGCTTGCCTTTTTGGGCGTGGTCATTTTTTTCGTGCTGTTTAGTCTGCGGTTTGGGCAGAAGCTGCTCAACCATACCATAGACAAAACGGCGGAACAGAACCGTTCGGGGATGCATAAGGTTTTTGACCGGTTTTTATCCGATGATGCAGACGGCGGGCATACCATACCAGCATCAGCGGTATATTCCTTTATCGGGTATAACGGCAGCCATATCGGAAGGGTGGTATGCTTTGATCCCATTCATACCTCTGCGGATATTACTGCGCATCATTACGGAATGGAACGGGACAGCGCGGGGCGCATCGGCGCCGTCTCCTACCCGGATACCTACAATGACATCGGGGCGCTGGATGAGGTTCCGGATGTATGCATAAAGCGCCATTTGACCGGGTATGTGCGGGTGCGCGCGGTTTTTGACAGGGAGAACGGGCTGTACATTTTGTATGTGTATCCGGCGGCAGCGCCATAGGAGGAGTTAATGACAATACGGGTAAAAGAAATTCTTGATCTGATGCTGCTTACGATTGTCCTTACGGTATGTCTGATGACAGGTGTGTGGACGACAGTAAAGGAATCGCAGGAGATCCGCAAATACACGAGTTCTTATCGGGAAAAAAATACGACACAGAAGTATACGCCGTCCATAAAGGTGTACGGAAGCTATAACGGTACCGTGTCAAAGGAGGATCTCATTCTAATAAGCCAGATTCAGGATTATGAAATGTATGGGTCTCATGTCCTTGCGTATGCTGATAACGGCAGGGTTGACCTGCATCCCGGCTATGAGATGTACAGCGATACGGTCCGGGCACAGCTCTGTGATATGCTCCTTAAAGATGCGGGCAATACCTCTTACCTTATTGAATACGACAGTGCGTCCGAGGCGTATCAGATCTATGTGTATTATGGGATCTGTCCGGGCTGTGGGACAATTCTGCGTGAGGAGAACATCCGCGCGCGCGTATGTTTTACGTTTGACTGCGGCTGCCTGCTGCGATGTGGGAACGCAGGATGCGAAAAGATTCCAATCCGAAGCGACATTACGGCCGGGGTATATGACCGCTGTTCCTGCGGCGGGTATATTCGCTGCCCGGGATGCAGCGGGTATCTGGAAAATGGATACTGCGCAGACTGCCGCAGAAACTATTACTGATTATAAGCTTGGGGGGAAAATGAAGTGGACGGTTTTTTGTCAAAGGTAATCGGTCTGATTATGGCATTTTTTATGTTGATCGTGGCTCCGCTTTTACATACCTATGGCATTCAGGAGATGGAAAACCGAATGGAAACGCTGAATGAGACCAGCGAGTTTTTGGACCGCGTGACGGATAAAGGGGAAATTACGGAGGATGACCTGAATGAATTCTACCTTGCGGTGGAAGCACATGGGATGACTTTGGACATCCGGATCGACCGTATGGTAAAAACCGTAACACTCCGTGCGGACGGAAGTGTCAGCACGACTTATATTGCGGCGGACGATATTCATGTTTTAAATGTCGGGGATATTGTAAAGGTAAAGCTGGATGAGGTATCGGTTACTCCATACCGCAGGCTGATGCGGATGTTTTTGCGTCTGGAGGAGCGGGAGTACCATCTTGATATGGCGAAGATGGTGAAGTAGAGGAAACTATTATGAAAACATGGTTCAGTATCATAAATCTCATTGCACTGTTCTGCAGTCTGTGGATGATGGACGCCCTGTATCAGGAGGTGGGAATCAGTGAAAGGGAATACAATGAACAGCGGATGATTCAATCCGTGGAATATGCGTCGGAGAAAGCCTTTTACGATTCGGTGGGAACGAAATCCACGGGCATTGATTACAACAATGAGATAAGCGTTGTCATTGATCCTGAGAAAACAAAGGAATCCTTTAATCTCATGATGGAGATGAATTACGGTCTGTCCATCAGTGCGTATTCGGATACGGCGGTTGAGGACAGTATTGCGGCAATGGCGCTCATGGCAACGGACGGGTATTACCTTGCCAGGCTGCAAAAGACAGCGGAATATGAATGGAGGCTGTACTGGACGCCGAAATACCCGTATACATTCTGGGCGGAGGAGGGGGGCATAGCATACACCTATGCCGTAACACTTTCCGGAGAGCACTGGGCAAAGACCTGGCGCAAAGCGGACAATACCTTTGGCTATGAATCCGGTGAGAGTTATTCCGATCCGAAACTCGGTGGGAAAATTACGGATGACATACGCAGGAAGGCTGTCAGTCAGACATTGACCGATGCGATTGCGCAGAGTATGGAGGACAACGCCCTGTTTCGGGAAGAGGTACGGCACGCTCTTTACTTTCCGTCAAATCAGACATTATCCGGAATTAACGGCATCCAGACCCCTTCATTTCTTGTGGTAATGCACGAAGCGCCCTATGCGGGGATAGATCATACCCTTGACGCGGCAATCACCGGTCTTAAAGTAATCCGCCGCATTCGTGCGGTCGGGTATTGGAAGAACGGGCACAAAATGTACTGCATGGAGACACAGGGAGCCTTAGAGGATATCTACAGAGGTGTATTCCCGCCTGGGGCAGGTAGTTCGGACAGTGATTTAAGAAACGAATACGGCATTTGTTATTTTACTACGGCAGAGGATGCGGCAAAGGCAGGATATCTCCCGGATTATGATTATATTTTTAACCGGATTGACACCACATTACTTTTAAAATGATTTTTATATCTTAAAAGGAAAGTGCACAACAACAGCTTTACAAACCCTAAAATATGCGATAATATTAAATTAAC
>CAZNQZ010000132.1:0-6017 GCA_964575245.1 uncultured Lachnobacterium sp.
AAATAAAATACCCAGATGACGACGCAGAAAAAGATCGCGAAGCCGTCTGAGGATCCCGTTATCGCCATCCGCGCATTGCGGATGCAGACGAACATGTGCCACATCGAGCAGTATCTCGACCACAATATCTCTGAGGTCAATGCATGGCTGGACATTACCGGGACTGCACTCACCAATATGAACAAAATCCTTACCGATATCCGCACACAGTGCGACAACGGTTCCACCGACACACTGAATGAGGATGACCGGCAGACAATTTTGAAATCTCTGAATGCGCTCTCCGACCAGATCTACACGGAAGGCAATGCCGATTACGCGGGGAGAACCGTGTTTACCGGATACCGCACCGGCTCCAAGCTCACCTTTATGGAGGAAGAAGAGAAGACAACCTACGCGATCGACCAGACCTTTGATTTCAAGGAGCTGCAGGATCACCGCTATTATTACGGCAGTGTCACGGTTCCCGCGGATGCCGCCACACCCTGCACCACAGAGATCGGCACCAGCACATACAGCAGGCTCCGTCTGGCATATGATAAGATTGACGGGCTGGGCGACAAGCTGATGAATACCGGAAGCGACACGCAGATTTCCTACACGGCGGGCGACCCGCCGGTCAAAACTGATTTGAATGTCACTGTCTACAACGACGAGGACGCATGGCTGGCCGCCAACCCGACGCAGGGGAAGATCGTGGGGGCCAACGAGGTGGTTTTCATCAAATCCACCGGGGAACTGATTTTTGGCGATACCATTGCGCACGAGATTGCAAAGAAGGAGGCCACAGTCAGCGTGAGCTACACCAAGACCGGTTTCGCGGAGGGGGAAGCCCGTCCGGAGTACTATTATGACTGCCGGAAAATGACGGAGGATCTCGATGCGCCGGTGACGCTCATGCGCACGGACGGCGAGGGCAATTTCAAACCCCAGCTGATCAATTTTACAATTTCCAACGGCATTACAATTGACGCCAACACGGAGGCAAACAGCGTGTTTGACACTGCGATAGGCAGAGATGTCCGTGAGCTGATTGACATTGTGTCCAATGCGATCAACGCACATGCCAAGGTGGACCGCATCGAGGAGATGATGCACCGCGAGCAGTATGTCAGCGAAGAGGATCAGGCGGTCCTGCAGACCTATCTCGACGCCGCCAAAAAAGAGATGGACTACGCGGACGACAATCTGCAGAAGACCTACAGCCAGTATATTACGAATTTTGACAACTATCTGGAGCGGGTCAACCGTGCCATCACCAATGTCGGGAGTCTGGAGAAACGGCTGGATCTGACAAAAACCCGCGTCGAGAACCAGAAAATGACCGTCGAGGAGCTGCAGTCGAAGAACGAGGACCGCGACATCTCGGACATCATCATCGACTACTATGCATCCTACAACGCATATACGGCAAGCCTGACAGCGGCTGCCAAGGTAGGAGAGCAGACATTGCTTAATTATATTTAACGCGGAGCGAGGAGAACAGAGACCATGAAGGCAGATACAAGAATTTTCGGCAGCATCGAGGTTGCGGATGACCAGATCATCCGCATGTCGAAGGGAATGATCGGATTTCCGGATCTGAACAACTTTGCCCTGATTTTCGACGAGGAGAAGGGGCGCAAGACCACATCCATCATGTGGCTGCAGTCTATGGATGACCCGGATATCGCATTTCCGGTCATGGACCCGATGGCGGTTATGGATAACTATGCCCCCAAAGTGAACGATGAGATTATCGCGCCCCTCGGGGAACTGAACACGGAAAACACCTACATTCTGGTCACGGTTACGGTGCCGAGGCGGGTGGAGGATTTCTCTGTGAACCTGAAGGCGCCGATTGTTGTCAACATGGACAACCGGAAAGCGGTGCAGCTGATCGTGGAGGACGACTACCCCGTCAAGTACAAGGTGTACGAAGTCCTCAAAGCAAAAAAGGAAAAGGCAGGTGAATAAGATATGTTGGCATTGACCAGAAAAAAAGGCGAAGCCTTAGTAATCAACAACAATATCGAGATCATCGTGCTGGAGATCCGCGGTGATCAGATCAAGATCGGCATTCAGGCTCCGAAGGACGTGCCGGTGTACCGCAAGGAGGTATATCTCCAGATTCAGAAGGAAAACGAAGAGGCATCCAGCGTGGCCAGTTTGGACGCATTGAAGGATATATTCGGGTAAATTTTGAAATATTTTTAGGAGGGTGTTAATTTTTATTTAATATCCTCCGATAAGTGCTATAAGAACACCGTTACTGCGCTCGTTTTCAGGCAGTAACCCAAAAGAACGATGAACAGGAGGTAATCATCATGGCGATTGAAGCAATCAGAAACGCAGCAATGACTTATCAGGGAAGTGTGTCAACTGCAGAAGTTAAGGAAACGGCAAGACCGAAGGTGGAGGCCGGGGAGGTGATCAACATCTCCGAATCCATCTCTAAGAATACATCTGCAATTGACACGAAACAGGCCGGCGAGGAGGGCAGCGGCAAAAACAACAGTAATGCTCAGAATCAGATGACCCCGGAGCAGCGGACGGCACAGCTGAAAAAGGCAGTGGAGGACATCAACAAAAAAGCGAACAACTCCGAGGCGATCTTTGGCATTCATGACCAGACGAACCGTGTGACGATCAAGCTGATCAACAAGGATACCAAAGAGGTGATCAAGGAGCTGCCACCGGAGAAAACACTGGACATGATTGCCAAGGTCTGGGAGCTGGCCGGGCTATTGGTGGATGAGAGAAGATAGGAGGGATTGTTATGCCAATGCGGGTTTCCGGAATCAATTCCGGTCTGGATACGGACGCCATCGTTCAGGAGCTGGTGTCTGCATACAGCAAAAAGACAGAGAAGTATGAGAAGGATCAGACGAAGCTCTCCTGGAAGCAGGATATCTGGAAGGGCTTAAATTCCAAGGTTTACAGCTTTTACACGAATATATCCAAGCTGAAATATGACGGCGCGTATGCTCTGCGCAAGGTCACTTGTTCCGATCCCACCAAGGCGTCCGTCACCGCGAACGGCACGACTACCGGTTCGCAGAAACTGAATATCTTAAAGACGGCGCAGTCTGCCTATCTGACCGGAACAAAGATTAAGACAAAATCCGGCGGCAATGCCAAGGGTGATTCCAAGCTGAGCGATCTGGGCGTGAAGGATGACGCAACGATCCGTGTGAGCACGAAGAACGAGAAGGGCGAGGAGCAGTTCCGCGATATCAAGATTACGAAGGATATGACCATCTCCGAGTTTGCGAAGGAATTGGGGGATGCGGGCTTAAACGCCAGCTTTGACGAGGACAACGGGCGTCTGTTCATCAGTGCGAAAAAGAGCGGGACAAACGGCGATTTCAAAATCACCGCGGCGGATACCAAGGAGATTCCTCTCATCGTAGACGGTGAGGTGCAGAAGGATGATAAAGGAAAGCCCATCTTTGAGACCATCGACGCAAAGGCGGAGGACATTCAGGCGGCAAACACCGTTCTCAGCTTCCTCGGGATCAATTCAAACATGTCCCAGGTCAGCGGCACTTTCAAGACGGCGTCCAATAAAGTTGCCATGAATGAGAACACGCGTCTCATGAACCTCGGCTATACGAAGGATGCGGATCCCTCCAGGATCGAGGTTAAGGGAGCGGACGGCACGGTGATCGGGACTCTGGAGATCGATTCTACGACCTCTATGAAGCAGATCGTCTCCCAGCTCAAGGATATGGGGATCAACGGGAGCTTTAACACGACGAAAGACAGGGATACGGACGAGACCATAGGCTTTTTCTCCTTTGGACAGCAGAATCTCACCTTCTCCGCTGCCGACGGTGATCCGAATGCCGCGGAGATTATGCAAAAGCTCGGCTTGGATCAGGGCTATATGGATGACAGGATCAACACCCCGACCAAGATTGACGGGCAGGACGCGGAGATCCGCCTGAACGGGGAGATTTTTACGAGCTCGACCAACAGCTTTTCCATCAACGGGCTGAACGTCAATGCGCAGGCGGTGACCGGGGACGGCGATGAGAACGCGCTGACGATCAATGTGACTACCGACACGCAGGGCCTTTACGACAAGGTAAAGGATTTCCTGACCGAATACAACAACATTATCAATGAGATCACCAAGCTCTACAATGCGGACTCCGCATATGGCTATGACCCGTTGACGGATGACGAGAAAGACGCCATGTCCGACACGGAGATTGAGAAGTGGGAGACTAAGATCAAGGATTCCCTCCTGCGCCGGGACAACTCGCTCAGCTCGCTCATGTCATCCATGATCAATGCCATGAACAAGAATATCAATGTCAACGGAAAGAATTATAACCTTACGAGCTTTGGTATTCATACGCTGGGGTATCTGAATGCGGTGAAGAATGAGCACAATGCGTTCCACATCGACGGCGATGCCGACGACGAAAATACTTCCGGCGAAGACGATGAGCTGATGAAGGCGATCAACAGCGACCCGGACACTGTCGTGGAGTTTATGAAGCAGCTTGCCACCAACCTGTATCAGGCGATTGACGACAACATGCAGTCCAGTAGCCTGCGCAGCCGTTTTAAGATCTACAACGACAAGGAGATGGATAAACAGTACACCGCCTACACGAAGCAGATCTCGGAGTGGGAGAAGCGTGTGTCTGACAAGGAGGACTACTACTACAAGAAATTCTCCCAGATGGAGGCCGCTCTGGCAAAGCTCAACAGCCAGACCAATACGCTTTCAGGCCTGTTTGGATCATAAGGAAAGGAGCCGCTATGATTCAGAAGAATGCATACGCCGCATATAATAACAGTAAGGTACTGACCGCCACCCCCGCGGAGCTGACCCTGATGCTCTATGAGGGCGCGATCAAGTTCGCCAATATTGCGATTGTTGCCATCGAGAAAAAGGATATCGAGAAGGCGCACAATAATATCATGAAGACCGAGCGCATAATCATTGAGTTCCAGTCAACGCTGGATCACAAATATGAGGTCGCAAAAGATTTTGATGCGGTGTATACTTATCTCATCCGAAGGCTTCGGGACGCAAATCTGCGGAAAGACCCGGAGATCCTCGAGGAGGTACTGAAGCATCTGCGAACCATGCGCGACGCGTGGAAAGAGGTCATGGATAAGACTGCGAACGGAACCAAGACGAACGTGGCCGTATCGTAAGACGGACAGGAGTGTTTATGCCGGATACTTATATTTCAATTATGCTGCAAAGCCTCGAAAAAAAGGAAAAAGTGCTTGCGGAGATCTCCCGCCTGAACGATGTTCAGAAAGAGCATCTGGACGGTGAGGAGGGCTCTGCGGAGGGTTTTGACGAAACCGTGGAGGCCAAGGCAAAGCTGATCGAGCAGCTCGAATATCTGGACAGCGGCTTTGAAAAGCTCTATGCCCAGGTGGCGGAGGAGCTCGGGGAGAATCCCGGCGCACATGCCACCGAAATCCGCAAAATGCAGGATCTGATCCGCAGGATCACGGATGACAGCGTGCTCATTCAGGCGCAGGAGGCGCGGAATAAGAGCATGATGGTGCAGAAGTTCGCCACGGTTAAGCGGCAGGCGCAGTCTGTCCGCAAGAGCAGCAAGGCGATCACAGGGTATTACAAGAGCATGGATCGCACCCGGTTTATGGACCCGCAGTTTTTGGAGACTAAGAGATAGTTTTAGGCAAATTAAAAA
Organism: uncultured Lachnobacterium sp.; assembly: GCA_964575245.1. Taxonomy (GTDB): domain Bacteria; phylum Bacillota; class Clostridia; order Lachnospirales; family Lachnospiraceae; genus Roseburia. The sequence goes on from CAZNQZ010000132.1 coordinate 5,670, forward strand.
AAATTTGCCTTTGCTATAAAGTATCGGGGATTTCCTCCGATATATGTAACAAGTAACAAAGAAATATTCTAAGTTACCTGAATTGTGGCAACGGATTTGGACGGAGCGTACGGCCGGAAGAGGACAGCGTCACACCAGCAAACTTATCGCAAGGATGCGATATTTTATATTCAAGGAGGAATAATTATGGTAGTACAACACAACATGCAGGCGATGAACGCCAACAGAATGCTCAATGTAACAACAGGCGCACAGGGCAAGTCCACAGAGAAATTGTCCTCAGGTTTCAAGATTAACCGTGCGGCGGACGATGCGGCAGGTCTTTCCATTTCCGAGAAGATGCGCAAG
>CAZNQZ010000133.1:0-6001 GCA_964575245.1 uncultured Lachnobacterium sp.
CAAAGAGATGGCAACTGCAGAAATCCCGCAAACACAAAGTTTGCGGGAATTACTTATCTAATCCGCATTATGTATTTGCTGGTGTGTTTTGCGGTTAGGATTATTCTGATTGGCCCAATTTTGTGGTGTAAAGCTGTGAAACATAGGGGACTACTATAAGTCACGCGCAACTACTGTCTTGATCCATAACGAGCATTCTGAAGAATCAATAAGTTTCACGGTTTACTCGTTTTAAAATATCCAAATTTATACTGCTACTTCGATTCATAGGCTTGTCAATGCAATGTTTTTCTGGGGGTTCCAGATTCTCCAAAAAATTTCCGGGCAAAATGATAAATTTCTTGACATAGATTCTTATTTTCGGTATAAAGTAATTAGAGATAAGCATAGCTTATCGTATAGGAGTTTATACTCCTGTAAAAAGCAGTGAGTCCTACTGAGAGTGGAACCTATAAAAGCGGTGAGTCCTACCGGGAGTGGAATCAATTCGAGGCTGCGTTACGGCGCAGCCTTAAGTTTTACTCGGAAGGAAGGGCTGCAAATAACATTTTGCGTGAGGGTGGTCATGGAACAGAGAAGGTTGAACTTATATCTCGTAGACATGAAATACATACGGAATCTGGCAAAGGCAGATGATCGCGTTATGTCGGTATCCCCTCAAATTGTGAAAGAAACAAGACCTTTTGTGGGAATTGTGATTGTATGTGGTAAACAGAAATATTGTGTTCCGTTGAGCTCTCCAAAAGCAAAACATCAATCTATGAAGAATGATGTGGATTTCACAAAGATTTTGGATGGTGAAAAACTAATAGGGGTCTTGAATTTTAACAACATGATCCCTGTGGATGAGAGCTGCATTGCTCCCTTGAATCTTCGAATTGCCGGAAAAGATGATGCTGTGATTTTAAGAGACTGGAAACTGTATTGCTAAGATGGCTACAGAACAGCAATCACAAAAGATAAAATTAACAGGGTGATTCCCGTAAATTTTCTTTAAACAGAATGTTTCAGATTTTTGTGTACCGGGTTTAAGGATATCACAGGAGGATATAAGGAGTGTGCCATGAATGTTAAAATCTGTATTTGTGATGACTCATCCGAGGAGCGCGCGCTTATCAATGCCATGGTACAGGAGTGGTCACGGCAGTCAGGAATGGATGTCAGCATAAACGAATTTCCGACTGCCGAGGCTTTTTTGTTTGAATATGAGGATCTTTTACCCGATATCGTGCTTTTGGACATCGAGATGCCGGGGATGAACGGCGTTGAGCTGGCAAAGCGCCTTCGCGAGGGGAACAAGCTGATCCAGATAGTCTTTGTCACAGGCTTTTCAGAATACATCGCCGAGGGATACGAGGTTGCGGCGCTGCACTATCTGCTGAAACCCGTCTCGCCGGGGAAGCTGTTTTCGACACTGGATCGAGCTTTGGAAAAGCAGGAGATCGACGGCCGGAGGATCGTGCTTGAAACCTCCGCGGAGACGGTTCAGCTGCTGCTCTATGAGATTCGTTATATTGAAGTGAACAGGAATTATATCACCGTTTACGCAGAGGACAGTTATACCGTAAAAAGGACTCTCAAGGAGATCGAGAGGGAGTTGGACGAGCGTTTCCTGAGGGTGGGGAGATCCTATATCGTCAATCTGCATTTTGTTTCCCGGGTGACGCGCTCCGAGATCCTTCTGCGCGGCGGCGGGTCGGTACCTCTGGCCAGGGGCGCATACGAGACCGTCAACCGGGCAATTATAAATCTTAAAAAACGCTGCTGAAAGAGTAGTTAAGCTGTGCGCATTAACTGCACATTCCGCGAGAGCTGGGTAAGTGCATGGGAGCGCGGAGGGACAGAGATGAAATTATCGCGGAGAACGGACAGAAAAATCGAGGCCTATCAGCAGGAGCTAATCAAGACCCACTTTGCTGAGGTGGACAATATGTATCGCAAGATGCGGGGCTGGCGGCACGATTACCGCAATCACATTCAGGTTCTGAAGGCTTATGCAGATCAGGGGGATCTTCGGGCGATCTCGCACTATCTTGAGGAGCTGGAGACGGATCTTTACACTGTGGACACAGTGATCAAGACTGGAAACCCTATGACAGACGCTATTATGAATTCAAAGATCGCCCTGGCAAACGACAGAGGGATCAGGGTCGAGGCGGACGCACACATCCCGGCGCTGCTGAATTTCTCGGCAGTGGATCTCTGTATCATTCTGGGTAATCTTTTTGACAACGCCATAGAGGCCAGTGTCTCCCTGCCCCCTCAGCGGCGGGCGATCCGGGTTTATATGGATATGAGGGACATGCAGCTCTACATTTCCTTTCTGAATTTTACAAACGGAGGAAAGCTGACAAAGGTTGGAAATTTTTTTAAGAGCATGAAGGGCGGCGATCACGGACTGGGGATGGGAAGAATAGACTCGGTGGTGAAGAAGCTGGGCGGCTACCTGTCCGTAAATTCGGAGGAAGGGGCGTTTACAACGGAAATTCTGCTGCCGGAGGCGCTGGGCTAGTGTGCTGACCTGTTTTTAATCGATATGTTCTCTGTGCCTTCGTAAAACTCATCCCCCACAGAATACGATTCATCCCCGAAAAGTTTTTTCGGGGATTTTTGAATTACAATTAAGGTATCGCCCTGCCATGGATTTTAGGGAAACGCTGATTAAAGCGTTTTCTGCGCCGGATTTGCGCTGCGAAGCAGCAAATTCCACAGCAAATCCGTGTGCATCTGCCGGAGGCTCTGAGGGAGCGATGATTAATCAGCGCTTCCTTAGATAGAATAACAAAAGGAGTGAAGGTATGTCCAAGGAAAACAAAAAAGAAAAACCGAAGTACGGGATATGGCGCTGCATGAGCTTTATGTTCTCGCGGGCGTTCCGATACCGCGCCGAGGTTCCCTTTATTCTGCTTCTGCAGATTATCTTTAACATCTCCAGCGGCGTGTTCGGGTTTTATATGTCACCCATGATTCTGGCGCGGATTGAGGCGGGGAGTCCGGTCAGTGAGCTCCTGCTGACGGCGGCATTTTTCATCGGAGGGTGTTTTGTCTCGGACGCTGTGGTAGCGTTTATCGGCAACGGAGTGGGCGCGTGGGGATTGAAGTCGTCGTATCAGATAGAGCTGCGCACCCGTATTCGGCAGGAATATTTGGATAAGATGGCGGAAACCTCCTATGTCAATTGCCTGGATACGAAGTGGCAGAGGCTCATGGAGCGCGGCAGCGGGTGCCTAAACCGCAATAGTGCCGTCTGCGAGCGCATCTGGCATGTCCTGCAGGAGCTGGCGGTCCGGTTGGCGATGTTTACTTTCTTCACCGTGATGCTGACGCATGTCCATCCTCTGGTTTTTGCGGTGGCGATAGCTTTGAGCAGCCTGGATTTTGTGATTTGCCTCTATGTCTATAACTATAATTACAGGCATCGCGAGGAGCGCTCGCATCTTGACAGGCAGATGTGGTATCTGACGGGCCAGCCCCGGAATCTGACCTTAGCGAAGGACATTCGTCTGTTTGGGCTGGAAAGCTGGATACGGCGTCTGACCGACAAGGCATTTCTGGCGCGTCAGGCGTATTCCAGAAGGGAACATATCTTTTACCTGATCGGAACCTTTTCCAGTACGCTTCTGGAATTTTTAAAAAGCGGGGCCACGCTCTGCATCCTGCTGAACATGTGTCTGGAAAACGGCATGAGCGCGGCGGAATTTATGCTCTATTTCTCAGCGGTCAATTCCTTCAACGGGCAGTTCAGCGGCGTTTTGAACCATCTGCGGGATATTAAGAATATGTGTCTGGAGCTTTCCAGCCTTATGGAATACCTGTACTATGAGGAGCCCTTCCGTTTTGAGGGCGGGAAACCCATCCCCCGGGAGGAAACCTACGAGATTCGGCTGGAAAACGTCAGCTTCTCTTACCCGCAGTCCGATCAGAAGATCCTTGACGGCATGAACCTGACCTTGAAAAAAGGGGAGAAGGTGGCGGTGGTCGGCCTGAACGGAGCGGGGAAGACGACGCTGGTCAAGCTCATGACCGGCCTGTTGGACCCGGACGAGGGGCGCGTACTGCTGGACGGAACCGACATTCGGGAGTTCAACCGAAAAGAGTATTACCAGCTGTTTTCGGCGGTGTTCCAGCATTTTAATCTCATGGACATCACGGTGGCGGAGACGGTGGCCCAGTCCGTCACGGACATTGATATGGAAAGGGTAAAGGATTGTATGGAAAAGGCCGGGCTGACGAAAATGGTCTCCGAGCTGCCCAAGGGATGGGACACCCATCTGGGGCGGAGTGTCTATCTGGACGGCGTAATGCTCTCCGGAGGCCAGAATCAGCGCCTGATGCTGGCACGGGCGCTCTACAGGAACGGGGCGGTGCTGATGCTTGACGAGCCCACAGCGGCCCTGGACCCTCTGGCTGAACAGGATATGTACAATAAATACAGCGAGATGACAAAGGGCAGGACTGCGGTGTTCATCTCCCATCGGCTGGCATCCACGAGATTCTGCGACAGGGTTCTGTATCTGGAGGGGGGAAGGATCGCCGAGGAGGGGACTCATGAGGAGCTGGTGGAAAAGGGCGGGGCGTATGCGCGGCTGTTTGAGATCCAGTCGAGATATTATCAGAAGGGAGGGGAGTTCGATGTCAGCCAAATCTGAAAAAATAAGCTGGCGCAGGGCTGTCCGCATCAATGTTCGTGCGGTCAGGCTCCTGGCCTCCAAAAATAAATGGATGTTTCCCTATGCATTCGTGAAAGCGCTGTTGAATGTGGCTGCCGCCTATGCGGGGATTGTCTTCACGGCAAAGCTGATCGGTGAGCTCGCGGGAGACAGGCGGCCGGAAACGCTTTCGATGTGGGCGCTGGTATTTGTCCTCACGGTTGCGGCCTTTGGAATTATCAACGGGGTAATGTACCATGCCTATGAGGTAAAATCCTCACTTTTCTGGGTGAACGTGCGAAGAATCGCAGACGAAAAGTTCATGTCAATGGATTACTGTGATGTGGAAAATCAGAAGGTTCGGGATATGATTAGCCAGATTGAGCAAAACAGCAATTGGAGCGGCTGGGGATTTTCCAAAATTTATTGGGCTTTTGAAGGCATGGTATCGGATTTCTTTTCGGCGATCGGCGCCATCGCACTGTCGGCGGGGCTGTTTATCAGAAAGGTTCCAAAGGAAAGCCCGGCTGCCTGTTTGAATCATCCGCTGGTCGTTCTGGGCTTTTTAGGGCTGATGGTGCTGACTGCCGCCATAGCCCCCTGGCTGAACACAAAAATGCAGGAGAAGAACGCGTCCATAAGCGAGGCTGCCAGACTGGGAAACCGACTGTTCTCGCATTTTGCGTTTCCGGAAAGCGACGCCGACAGCATGGCGGAGTACCGGATGTATCCGCAGGCGAAGATTGCCAGTCATTATGTGTGGAAGGAGAACGTCTGGTATGTGGGAGGGATATTCGACAGACAGTACAAGGGCAGCTTTGGACTCTGCCTGATTGGGGGAAAGGCCGCGGGCGAAAAGCTGCTGACGTCTGTGATTTATCTGTTTGTATGCCTCAAGGCCTGGGCTAAAGCCTTCGGCATCGGGGAGGTCACGCAGTATGTAGTCGCGGTAAACAGACTGGCGTCGGGGTTAACAGGGTTCATTTCGAGGGTAAATGAGCTCAGGGTAAATGCCGTTTTTGTAGAGAAAATCTTTGAGTTTCTGGATTTGCCGAACAATATGTACCAGGGCAGCCTGACCACGGAAAAGCGGCGGGACAGGAAGTACAATGTGGAGTTTCAAAACGTCAGCTTCCGGTATCCGAATTCCGAGAGCTGGGCGCTTAAAGATGTCTCGGTGAGCTTTGAAGTGGGGAACAAGCTGGCGGTGGTGGGGGAGAACGGCTCCGGCAAGTCCACCTTCATCAAGCTGCTCTGCCGCCTGTATGACCCTCAGAAGGGTGAGATTCTTTTAAACGGCGTCAACATCAAAAAATATCGCTATGAGGAATACATGGCCATTTTTTCGGTGG
>CAZNQZ010000134.1:0-5937 GCA_964575245.1 uncultured Lachnobacterium sp.
AGGACAAGGGTATGGCCCACATCGGCATCGGCAGCGCGAAGGGCGACGAGAAGGCGATCGAGGCGGTCAAGCTGGCAGTGGCGTCCCCGCTTCTGGAGACGACGATCACCGGCGCAACCCATGTCATTATCAATATTTCCGGGGATATCTCCCTGATGGACGCAAACGACGCGGCGAGCTATGTGCAGGATCTTGCCGGCGAGGAGGCCAATATCATTTTCGGCGCGAAGTATGATGAGACGATGTCGGATGAGGCTGTGATCACCGTGATTGCCACGGGGCTGGAGGCGGTGGGACGCCCGGCACCCGCGCCCGCGCCCGCGGGAGTGGGTTCCCGCATGGTGTATCCGCAGAGTTCCGTGCGCAGCCCGCAGATGGGAGCGCGCCCGGTGCCGGGGGCAGGAATCGGCTCAGATCCGAGGACTGCGGCCTCCGCACCTACATATTCCGGCATCCAGAGACCAAAGCAGCCGGAGAGCACAGTGAAGCCGGTGGAGATCAACCTGCCGGATTGGCTCAAGAATCCAAAGCGCTAGTTTTGTCTGAAAAAGTCAATAAGTTCTTCATAAAGACCTCCTGTTTTTGCCAAAAAATAGAGACATTGTTCTCTATAATGGCAAGAGCAGGAGGTGATTTTTATTTATGAGTTCTACATAGATGTGTACATGGCGCAGAATTTTCTGATGAACCTCACCGTGCTGGCGCTCACGGATACGCTCTGCAGGTGCCAGGTCAGATTAAAAAGAACGCGCATGATTCTGGCGGCGGCGGTTGGGGCCATCGCCGGGGCCCTCCTCGTGCTGATGCCCCCGGGATATGTCTGGGCCATGCCGGGGCAGGCGCTGCTCGTGGTTCCGGGAATGCTGCTGCTCGCCTTCGGGTATCACGGGAAAAGGGATGTGCTGCGGCGTCTTCTCGTCAGCTGGTTTTCGATCGTGGTGTTAAACGGGGTTGCGGAGGCGGTGTACAATCTGGCCGGCATATCGCTGCTGTCGTTTTACGGCGCCGTTCTGGTGCTTTTTGTGTCGAAGTTCCTTGTAAAGCTGGCCAGAGCTTCCCTTGAGAGGCAGAGCAGGATCTATCCGGTCACGTTGAGCAGGGGGCCGGAGAGCGTCCGCTGTCTCGGGCTTTATGACACGGGAAATCTGCTCACCGTGGACGGTGAGCCGGTACATATTGTGAGTCCGAAGCTTTTGGAGAGGATGGGCCTTCTGGAGGATGCGGGCCTGCGCCTCATCCCCTATCGGGCGCTGGGCAGTGCGCAGGGGTGGATCGGGGTGGTAAAAATCGAGCGCCTGAAAATCGGCGACGGGAATGACGCGCGCTGTGTTTGCGGCGCGTGGCTGGGGTGTGCGGAGCCGGAGCTGTTTTTGGGAAAAAGCTATCAGATGATATTAAACGGGATGAAAGGAGTTATGACATGAACCAGATACTCATGCGGCTGTGGATGAAGGTCCGGCTCTTGTGGGCGGATGACGAGGTATTTTACATAGGCGGGACGGATGTGCTGCCGCCGCCGCTGGAGACGGAGCAGGAGAGAAGGTGCCTGATCGCGCTCTCGGGGGTAAAAAATCGCGGGGAGGGGGAATGCCTGTCCGCGGAGGACGCGAAAAAAATGCTGATCGAGCACAATCTGCGGCTGGTGGTGTATCTGGCAAAGAAGTTCGAGAACACCGGCATCTGCGTGGAGGATCTGATCTCCATCGGCACCATCGGCCTCATCAAGGGGATCAACACCTTTAACCCCGAGAAGAATATCAAGGTTGCAACCTACGCCTCGCGCTGCATTGAGAATGAGATCCTCATGTACCTGCGGCACAACAACAAAATCCGGCTGGAGGTTTCCATTGATGAGCCCTTAAACGTGGACTGGGACGGAAATGAGCTGTTGTTGTCCGATATTCTGGGGACGGACGAGGATATCATTTACCGGGATATGGAGAACGAGGTGGAGCTTTCGCTTCTGCGCAGTGCCGTGAGCAAGCTGAGCGCGAGGGAAAAGCAGATCATCTGCCTGCGCTACGGGCTTGGGCAGCGGGACGGCAGGGAGCTGACCCAGAAGGAGGTAGCGGATCTTCTGGGCATTTCCCAGTCCTACATCTCGCGTCTGGAGAAAAAAATCATTATTCGCCTGAAGAAAGAGATAGAAAGGGTGGAGTAACGGTTTTCAGTGTGCTATAATAGCTTTGGGAAAAAATACAAAAGCATAGGGGGGTATTGCCATGATACTTGAATTTCTGGGAGCGGCCCGCGAGGTGACCGGGAGCTGCCACTACATGTCCTTCGGGGAGACTCATCTGCTGGTGGACTGCGGGATGGAGCAGGGCCCGGATCTGTATGTGAATCAGGAGATCCCGGTGAATCCCGCAATCATCGACTACGTGCTGGTGACACACGCGCACATCGACCACTCCGGTCTTCTTCCTCTTTTGTACAGTCACGGCTTTCGGGGAAAGGTATTCGCGACCAGGGCAACCTGCGAGCTCTGCGGCATTATGCTGAAGGACTCCGCGCACATTCAGGAGTTTGAGGCAGAGTGGAAAAACCGCAAGGCAAAGAGAGCCGGGAAGCCGGAGGTGACACCGCTTTACGGGATGGAGGACGCCGTTGGCGTGCTGGAGCACTTTGTGCCCTGCGAGTACCATGAAATGATTGAAGTTACGGAGAGCCTGTCGATCCGTTTTGTGGATGCCGGGCATCTGCTGGGGTCCTCCTCCATCGAGGTCTGGGCCACCGAGGACGGGGTGACGAAAAAAATAGTTTTTTCCGGCGACATCGGAAACGGTAACCGTCCGCTGATCAAAGATCCGGAATACATAGCGGAGGCGGACTACGTCGTGATGGAGTCCACTTACGGAAACCGCAGCCATGACGCGCCGCCGGATTTTGCCGTGGAGCTGGCAAAGGTGATGAATATGACCTTTACCAAAGGAGGCAATCTGGTGGTGCCGGCGTTTTCGGTCGGGCGCACGCAGGAGATTCTGTTCTTTATCCGGCGAATCAAGTCGGAGGGGCTGCTGCCGGAATTTCCGGATTTCGAGGTCTATATCGACAGCCCGCTGGCTGTGGAGGCAACGAATATCTTTCACGGGAATGTGAGGGAGTGCTTCAACGAGCGCGCGCTGGCGGTCGTTGATTCCGGGGTGAACCCGATCCGCTTTCCGGGACTGAAAACGGCGGTTACAAGCGACGAGTCCCGCATGATCAATTTTGATCCGAACCCGAAGGTGATTGTCTCAGCCTCCGGCATGTGCGAGGCGGGGCGTATCCGCCACCATTTAAAGCACAATTTGTGGCGCGAGGATTCCACCGTGCTCTTTGTCGGCTATCAGGTGCCCGGGACGCTGGGCTATGCGCTCTTAAACGGGGCGGAGCATGTGAAGCTCTTCGGGGAGGAGATCGACGTGCGCGCTGCGATTGTCCGGCTTCCGGGCATCAGCGGGCACGCGGACCGGGAGCATCTGATCAAATGGATCTCGTCGTTTGTCCCGCACCCGGCGCGCGTGTTTGTCGTCCACGGCGAGGAGAGCACGGCCTCCGGCTTTGCGGAGCAGCTGAAAGAGGAGCTTGGACTTGCCGCAGAGGCGCCGTACAGCGGGGATACCTTTGACCTGGTGACGGGAGTGCAGATCGCCCGGGGCAGCCGTGAGCACGTGGCAAAGAAGGAAAAGACATACCGTGCGGGGACCGGCGTCTTCGACCGTCTGCTGACTGCGGGGCAGCGGCTGCTCGCGGTCATCCGGAAGAGCCAGGGCATGGCAAACAAGGATCTCGGCAAGTTTGCGGATCAGATCAACTCTCTGTGCGACAAGTGGGAGCGCTAGCGAGAAATAGTCACAGACAATATGTAATCTTTGATCTGGATGATTGAAATTAGGATACGGACGTGTTATAATTATCCTGATATGTTATATTTTTAAAAAGGGGGATACCATGAGACAAAAAGGGAAACAGATTCTGGCGCTTCTTCTGGCATCCGTGATGCTGGCATCCGGGTGCGCGGACAAGACAACGGACGGGGAGAAGCGGAATGACTCCGAGCAGACACAGTCGTCGGAGAATTCCCAGAAGCAGGAGGAAACAGGCAGGCCGGAGGACAGCCAGAAGCAGGAGGAAACACAGCCGGGAGAGGACAGCGAAGAGCAGGAGCCTTCCAGACCGTGGGCTGACCCGGCCAACATTATCAAGAACCCGCTCTTTGCGGACGGGGATGCGGAGTGGACCGTGCAGGCGGGAGATTCCACCATCAAGGGAGCCGTTTCCGAGACCCCGATCGTCGACGATGTCACTTCCTACGGAATCATCGAGCGCGATCCGGAGACCAGCTCGTCCTATGACAGCTTTGCACAGGATATCACAGCCTCCGTGAGGCCCGGATACGAATACCAGTTTGAGTTTTACGCGATGCTCTCCGACGAGTACAAGGACGCGCCGGCGGACCAGAGGATGGTGGAGTTCGCGCCGTACATAACAATCGGGGGCAATACCTCCTATCTGGGAACCTACTCCTCGGAGATCTCAGGCAACAGCAGCCAGTCTCTGACACCGGGCGAGTGGACCAAATATTCCGGAATTTTCAAGATCCCGACGGGAGAGCAGCCTGAGCAGGTGGTGATCCGCATTATCGAGCAGGGAACCAACTACGGTCAGGGCGACTGCGTCAAGGGAGACTACTGCCTTGCGGCATTCTCCATGATCGAGCTGGTGAAGCAGGGCATTGAGACAAATCTGCCGAACTTAAAGGACTATGTCGCATCGGAGAACGGACTTGGCAGCGACGCGATTGTCGGCGCGGCGGCCACCTACGGGGAGATCACGGACGACGCAGTGTATCAGCTTGTGACCAAGCATTTCAACGCACTGACCATCGGAAATGAGCTCAAGCCCGACGCGACCTTCGGCTATTCCAACGACCGCTGCCCCGGCACGGTCACGATGGAGTTAAACGGCAAAAGTGTGGAGATGCCGAAGATGGACTTCAGCCGCGGCGAGAGCGTGCTGAATGTGATTCTGGGGTGGAACGAGGCACATCCGGATCAGAAGGTCAGGGTGCGCGGTCATGTGCTGGTATGGCATTCCCAGACGCCGGAGTGGTTTTTCCACGAGGATTTTGACGCCTCAAAGCCCTATGTGACGCCGGAGGTGATGACCGGGCGGCAGGAGTGCTACATCAAGGCCGTGCTCGAGCACTACCACGGGAAGGACAGCAAGTATAAGGATCTCTTTTACGCGTGGGACGTTGTGAACGAGGCGTGCAGCGACGGCAGCGGCAGCTACCGGACCGATAAGGAAAATTCCAGCTGGTGGGCGGTCTACAAGAGCAACGAGTTCATTATCAACGCGTTTAAGTTTGCGAACAAGTACGCCCCGGCGGACGTTGACCTCTATTACAACGACTACAACGATACCTCAACCACAAAGGTGAAGGCCATCTGCGCACTGCTTCAGGCTGTCAAGGACGCGGAAGGCGCGCCGGGCGTCGGCACGAGGATCGACGGCATGGGGATGCAGGGGCACTACGGCGCCAATGACCCCACCATGCCCAATCTGGAGAACGCGGTCCGCTCCTACTCCGCAATTGTGGATCAGGTCCAGTTTACGGAGGTCGATATCAAGGCGGGCAATCTCTATGACGGCACCGCAAAGACAAAGGACGCGGAGTACGTGCGGATGGCAAAGCGCTATCAGCTGATCTACGAGAAGCTCAAAGAGCTGGACGCGGAGGAGGGAATCAATATCTCCGGCTTCACCTTCTGGGGGACTGTGGACAAATATTCCTGGCTTCAGTCCGCATCGGATGTGGGCGGCGGCGCAGACGGGTTGAAAAAGCAGTGCCCGCTGCTGTTTGACGGCAATTACAAGGCAAAGCCGTCCTTCTGGGCCTTTGTAGATCCGACAAAGATAGAGGAGAGCAAATAAAAAGACAGGGGAGGAATC
>CAZNQZ010000135.1:0-5929 GCA_964575245.1 uncultured Lachnobacterium sp.
GGAAGCTTGGACACCAAATCCAGGGCGATGGTAATCAAAAATGACACGACAACAGCCACCACAAACACGATCGCGGCGGCAATCCCCCTCATGGCCATATCTGCGGCGCGCGCTGCCACCGCGTCATACGCCCCGCTCTCCTCCAGAAAGTCGTCCAGCACCGTGTCCGCATCCATTAGCTTTTCCACAATCACCTGCGGAAGCAGAACCTCGGTCTCTGTCTTCTCCATCCCCGCCGGTTTCTCCTTCTGCGCCAACACAAACTCGTGGATTTTCTCTGCACATGCCTGCTCGATGTTTTCGTCAATCCTCGTGTGTTCCGCCAGCAGGTTTGCCACGGGCGGCGTCAGCAGCATGACGGCAATCAGAATCAAAAGCCCCGCTGCCATCGAGTACACCACGCGCAGAAAGCCTTTCAGATACCCCTCAACGAGATTCACCGCAAAGATACCCAGCACACAAATCAATAACCAATTCATTTTAAACGCACCTCCTCAGTCGTTCCATCCAATACGAATGTATAATTCTGACTGCTTTTTCCTGATAGAATTTTGTACAGCTCTTCATCAAATGTATATGAAAACTTTCGGATACTGTGAATTGTGAACAGCTCGCACTGATGCAGATTCCGCACGCATATCTCGTTGTTGTCCAGAAATTCAATCCGCGTGTAGGCAATCTTTGTGTCATTCTCCATGACAACGGAGCCGTTCATGTCATACACCCTGATATGCCAGCTGCCCTCCTCCGTATCCGGGTTCGGATAGGTAATGCCCATGTACTTATTGCTGTGAAATACGCTCTCAACCTTTTCTCCGTACTCAATTGTCCGCTTTGGAGCCGGCTTTTGTGCGCCCTCAAACAAAATCGCTCCGCTGTTGGAGAAGGCCACCATCCGTTCCGCGCTGACATAGTCGATCTCCGGGATCAGCACATCCTCATATCGGTAAGTCCCGACGTTGTTGTCGATCTCATTCTGCCCGACAGAGCCGAAATTGTAAAAGCTGATGACCGAGCAGACATTTCCGGCATTCACGTCAAGCATACACACCGCCAGCTTCTGCGCATCCGGGGAAAGGGCAATGTCCATCGGAAATGTCCCGTTCTCCTGAAAGAACTCGCCGTTTGCCAGATCCTTCCCCTTGCGGTCATACAGCCTCACATAGGAGACACCTCCCTCCTTCATCAGCGCCGCGATCGTGCCCTGCCCGGCAATGCACACGCGCGACAGCGGCATGGAGGTTTCTATCTTCTTGCTCAGGCCGCTCTCCGCCATAATATAGATACTGGTCCCCCCCGCGTCATATACCACCAGATAACTGCCGCAGACATCGATCTCAGGCGATGTCATTTCAAATGACTGGTTCCACGCCGGCGTATCTCCGGCCCGATAGTACACAATCCCGTCGTTGCTGTACTCGACGCGGTGCCCGAGGAAGGACCCATATTTTGTCGTCCCGCTGTCACGGCGCTCCACGAGGCTGACTACCTCATAAGAAGAATAACTCCGCAAAGCCGTCCAGAGCTGAACTCCGATCAGAGCAATCACGAGAAGGAGAACGGTACTCATCACGCGCCCGAAGGTTTTCCTCCGGTGCTTCTTTACCTGCTCCTCGATCTGCTCCAGCTCTTCGCCGCTGTCAGGAACGGTTTTGAAATCTGTTTTGTTCGCCACGTATGTACTCCCCTTATCATTCGTTTCCTGTCCCACATATTGTATCACATGAATGCTCTCTAAGGAAGTAATAATTTCTGCCCGACGCGGATATCATCGCGGTTATCCAGCTGGTTGAGCTCTGCAAGCTTCTCGATGTACGCGAGTGAACCGTAGTATTTCTTCGATATGCCGCTCAGTGTGTCGCCCTTTTGGACGACATAGTAATCGGGAACCGCCGTGCCCACATCCTTTGTCTCATCCCCGCTCTGAGTTTCTGAGGATTGCTCCCCGCTTCCCTGCACGTCCGCAGAGGTCTGCGCAGAGTCTTCCTTTTGGGTGTCTTCCGGCTCAGAATTTTCCTGTGTGCCCTCTGTATCGTCCGCTCGTTGAATTTCTCCGGAAGGAAGCTCGTTGATCGGAACCAGATTCAGAGTCTCTGTGTCGGATTCCGACACAGAATCCAGATGGGAGCCCATTGTGCTGACCGTCTTCTCCAGACTGGAAAGCTTGATCCGGTCCTGATAAACTCCGAACCCGACGAGACCGATCAACAGTACAACCGCCGCTGTCATAGCATAGGAGTATACTCTGTGACCTTTGCCTGATTTCTCCTGCAGTCCGCTGTCCATGAGAAGCCTGCTTCTCCCGTTCCGGAGCACAGCCTCCTCCGGTACCTCGACGGTGACCTCCGCCTCGCGCGTCTGCTGGGGCTTGGGGCTGTAATAGATAAAAAAGCCCTCCTTCTTCTGCATGCTTTTCCCTTTGTTTACATAAAAATGCTCCTCTCCCTCGACGCTGTCCATGAGAAAAAGCATCTGATGCGCGCCGCCGAACTGCTCGCGGTGCACTGCCTCCAGCTCCGGCGTCATCTCAGGCGAAAATCCCTTGATATCCATTGCCCAGCCCACGATAATCGTGTTGTCATAGGAGCGCTTGATCTCCTGAAAAATATCGCTCCACGCATGGCTGCTCCACTGCGGGATATTCTGCACAAACTCAATGTCCGGAACCGGAATTGCCGCCTCGACAAAGGTCATATACCGATGGTTCTCTTTCTCCGTGTGGCCCATGAAGATAAAAATGCGCCGCTCGGCGTAATCCTCGGCATGGATGCGCTTGTAAACCTCGTTCTCTATGTATATTTTGTCCTCCTCGCAGGGAGTTCCTATCTGCCGTACATTTTTCAGATTTCGCTCGTTTTCCGATACAATTTCAATCATTCGCCACTCCTTTCCCATTTCCGGTTGTCCACAGATATATGGTCATGCTAGCACAGAGAGCCTGCAAAATTTAGGGGATTGTGGCGAAAGCTATAAAAAGAATGTGTAAAAAAAGGACCCTGAAACCAAGGGTCCAAGACTGCTATAATTCGGTTCTTCCCTGCAACGCCCGAAGGAGCGTCACCTCATCTATGTATTCCAGATCGCCGCCCACGGGCACCCCGCTGGCAATCCTTGTGACTTTAATCCCGGTTGGCTTGATCAGCTTGCTGATGTACATCGCCGTCGTCTCCCCCTCCAGACTGGAATTGGTGGCGATAATCACCTCATCCACATCCTCCTCCAGACGAATCATCAGCTCCCTCAGCCGGATATCACCGGGCCCGATCCCCAGCATCGGAGAGATCGCGCCGTGCAGAACATGGTAAACCCCCTCATATTTTCCGGTTTTTTCATAAGCCACCAGATCACGGGTATTCTCCACCACCATGATAATTTTGTGATTTCGGTTGACGTCGCTGCAGATCGGACAGACCTCCTGATCCGTCAGATGAAAACAGAATTTACAGTAACGCACGTTCTGCTTTGCCGAGAGCATGGCATGAGACAATGCCTCCACCCGTTCAGCAGGCATGTTCAATATATGAAACGCCAGTCTCTGCGCAGACTTAGCCCCAATACCGGGAAGGGAGGACAATTCCTCGATCAGATTTGATATTTCTCTGCTGTAGTAATCCATCAGAACGGAAGTCCTCCGCCGAGCCCGCCGGTAATATCTGCCATCGACTTCTGGGACGCCTCCTCAATCTGGCGCAGCGCCTCGTTGACCGCCGCCATAATCAGATCCTCCAGCATCTCGATATCCTCCGGATCCACAACCTCCTCGGACAGCTTCACTCTCGTGACCTCCCGCTTGCCGGAAACTGTGACTTCTACCGCACCGCCGCCGGCCTTTGCCGTGATCTCCTTCTCCTCCAGCGCTTTCTGGGCCTCCTCCATCTGCTTCTGCATTTTCTGCGCCTGCTTCATCAGATTGCCCATATTCCCCGGCATTCCCATTCCGCCCGGAAATCCACCTCTTTTTGCCATGAAAACATCCTCCTGTCTATGATACGACTCAATCGTCAAAATTTTCTTCTTCTATATCCATCCGAATCACTGCCCGCAGATCAGGCACGACCTCTTTCGCTGTGCGGCCACTCTCGTTGAAGCGCAGCTCGACCGCCGCCTCCTTTTCGATCCGCGCCTCGACAAGACTCAGAAAGCCGCTCATGCTCCCGGCACGATCCTCGTTCAGATACGCGTATGCCGTCGGATCGTCAAAGACCAAAAGCAGCTGGCCGTTTCCGCCGAGGGTTGGGACTGCCTTACCCAAATACTGTCTGGCAACGCCGCCCGTCTCGGAAAGTATCGCCCTCCAGTTCTTGATGATCTGCCCAATATCCTCCGGTATCGCTTTGGGGAGAGCCGGTTTCTCCACTGGTTCGGCGGACATATGCGCCCCGGCCGGCCGCGCGGGCGCCGCAAACTCCCCCGACTCCAGCCTTCGCTCCACGCTGTCCATCCGGTCGGCGAGAGATCCGTAATCCCGCTCCATCTGAGGCCTGCAGAGCTTAATGACAGCTACTTCCAGTAAAATCCGTTTCTGGGCGGCATATTTCATCTGGCTGCCCAGCTCCGAGAAAATGCGGATATAGCGCATCAGCACCTCCGGCTTCACCATGGTGCTCTCCTCCTTTAGCGCCTCAAGATTTTCCGCCGACATGTCGAGCGCGTCTTCCATCTCGTCCGAGCTCTGGATCAGGAGCAGGTTGCGCATATACCAGGTGAAATCGTTCACGAGCTGGCCCAGCTCCCGCCCCTCGCCGACCAGATTGTCCACGATGCCGATAGCGCCGACGACATTCTTTTGGATAACAGCGCGCAAAAGGCGCGAAAATACCTCCGTATCAACTGCGCCGAGGACATCCAGCACATTCTCATAGGTCAGGGTTTCGCCCAGATGAAAGGCAATGCACTGATCCAGAAGGCTTAAAGCGTCACGCATGGAGCCGTCCCCAGCCTTTGCCACATAGCGGAGCGCCTTTTCCTCCGCCTCAACCCGCTCCTCCTTCATCAGCTCCGCAAGACGGCCCGCGATAGTGTCAACGGATATCCGGTGAAAGTCATAGCGCTGACAGCGGGACAAAATGGTGATCGGAATTTTGTGAGCCTCCGTCGTTGCAAGAATAAATATCACATAAGACGGCGGCTCCTCAAGGGTTTTCAGAAGCGCGTTGAATGCTCCCGTCGAGAGCATATGCACCTCGTCGATAATATAAACCTTATATCGTCCCTCCGTCGGGCGGTAGGCGACCTCCTCGCGGATCTGGCGAATATTGTCCACGCCGTTGTTGGACGCCGCATCGATCTCGATGACATTCATGGAGGTTCCGTCTGCAATGCCCTTGCAGACGGGACAGGCTCCGCAGGGATTTCCGCCCTCAGGGTGCCCGCAGTTGACTGCCCGCGCAAAAATCTTTGCCACTGTGGTCTTTCCGGTGCCTCTGGTCCCGCAAAACAGGTAAGCGTGCCCGATACGGTCCGCTTTGATCTGATTTCTTAACGTTGTGACTATGTGCTCCTGCCCCTTGACGTCCTCAAAGCTCTGAGGCCGAAACTTGCGGTAAAGCGCCGTGTAAGACATGTCTCTTCACTCCTTAATCTCCGAAACTGATTCCGGTTCTCTTCGCTTCCTTGATCATCTGGCTGTCGGGCTCCACCATCTTCAGCTTGCCCGCCACCTCTTCAAGCGGAACTTTTTTGGTCTTGCCGTTCACCATGGCAATCATGCAGCCAAACTCTCCGTCCATAATAGCCTTCGCCGCCGCTGCTCCCAGCCTTGTACAGAGCACGCGGTCATAAGGGCAGGGACTGCCGCCTCTCTGCGTGTGTCCCGGAACCGTCACACGCACCTCAACGCCACAGGCCTTCTGAATCCGGTCCGCAATCTCATAGGAAACGGACGGATATTTGCGCTCCTCCACCTTCGCCTTGTAATCCTTCTTGGACA
>CAZNQZ010000136.1:0-5880 GCA_964575245.1 uncultured Lachnobacterium sp.
CCTGGAAATGACGGAGTCAGAGTCCGTTGCCTTACCATTTGGCGATGGGCCAATGAAGTCTCAACAAATGGTATTATACATGGATTAGCTCTCAGTGTCAAGCCCTAAATTATTTAATTTTTTTACTCATTGATCCGCACGGTGCGGGTTCCTCCCTCAAAGAAACAATTTTCCTCTCTGACGCCGATCGCCTCATTCTCCGCGGCCTGCAAATGAATCTCTAAAGCAGTATCTTTTGCCTCCAGCACGGCACTTCTGTCCGCACAGCCGATTCCGAGCAGATTGTTCCCCTCGCCCTTTAAGGATATCGAAGACCGTGAGGCCGCTATCTTCAATCCGCCGCCATCATTCCCGATAAGCCGCACCTTCTGGCCGTTAATCTGAACCATGATCCTTGCGCGGTCGATCCGAATCTCCCCCGCGGCCTCCTCCACGCTGCCGATACCGCATAAATGAGCTCCGGAACCGGCAATTTCCAGCCGCAGATCCGCCATCTGCACATTCAGGTCATCCTCCCAGCTTCCCAGCGCACTGCCGACCGCCACCCGAAAATCCATGCCAAGGGAGCAGTTCTGTATTTTGACGGGCACACTGCCCCTGGCGCATCCGATCCCGATGGCATTCTCGCTCGCGGCTTTCAGCGAAACACTTCCACTCAAAATCTGAATGCCCTCTCCTCTCCGGTAAATCCCGCCGCCGATGCTGATACAGTGATTGCCCTCCGTGCTGATTTCCAGCCTTCCGGACTGGGCGCAGGTGATCTCGCCCACACCGGAAATAAAATCGTTGCCAACGCCATAGCACTGGATGCCCTTCGCAAATACAGAGAGGTTTCCGGCACCCTGCAGACGGCAGCTGCTGCCGTCCGGCACCCGGATTCCGGTCTTGTCCAGCACATTGTCACCGTCGAGAATCAGCGTCAGATGGGCGTTGGTCCCGATGTCGATACAGGGCAGGTCCTCAATGCTCTCCATATTTGCATTTTTAAGCGTTATCTCACATCTGCACCCGTCCTTAACCTTGATGCACATGGCCGCCGGATAGTCCGCACTGCCCACAAGGGTGAGCTTTGGCTGCGATACCACGATACCGGTATACTGCTCCAGCGCGAGCTGCATCAAAAGAAGCTCCGACTCGTTGTTTACGATGTAGACCTTGCGGTCCACCTTTTCATACATGCTGATATTGTCTTTGATAATCTCATTCTTAATCTCCTCCGGCAGCTCCTCTAAAAGCGTAAACGCCGGTTTCGCCGTATAAAAACCCTGAATGAGATCCACTCCCATATGAATAACCGCCTTCAGCTCCGCAGAGGTCTCCACGCCCTCAGCGAGGACAAGAAAGCCGTTGTCGTGAGCAAACGTAACCATATTGTTCACAAAGTGCTGCTTCTTTGGATTTTCCTGTATATCCGTGATCAGCAGGCGATCCAGCTTCACGCAGTTCGGGAGATAGCGGAGCAGGCTGGAGGTGTTGGAATAACCGGTCCCGTAATCGTCAATGGCCAGACCAAAGCCGTCCTCCCGGCTCCGGTTTAATATCCTCTCCAACAGCGCATCTTCCAGTTCGGTCTGCTCCGTGATCTCCACCACCATATTGGAGAACAGATCCCCATAAGCAGCCCTTAGCTCCCCATAGTTTATGTCGTCCAGCTGGCTGTTGGATATACTGTTGATAAAAAACTTGCGTTCTCCGATATCGCCAAAGCCCCTGATCCGCTCCAGCACATTAAAAAACGTGGCCCGCTCAACCTCCTGCAGCCGCCCGTCGAGATCCGCATATTTTAAGATCACCAGAGGAGTGAACGGGATGCCCTCCCCCGCTCTCATCAGCGCCTCATAGCCATAGATTTCCCCCGTCCTTGCATTGACAATCGGCTGGAACGCATAGCGGAACAGGTTTTTGTCGATCAGCTCATTCACCTGACGATGCTCCTCCGCAGAAATATTCTGCTTCTGGACGCTGTTTCCGGTCAGATTTCTCGTACTCTCCCTCTGAAGGCGTTTCCGTGCGAGCGCCTGATCCAGCATGTCCGGCATTGCCGTCTCCGGCGTCAGCTCTATGCCATATAAACAGTGAACGATGTGCAGGCTGTACTCCTTGCCGGACACGCGGTTGTAGTTGTCCACTCTGCCTCCAAGCGCACGCAGAAAGCTCTCCGCCAACGGCTCCACCTTCTGTGAGGCTCGCTTGATCACAACAAACTCACTGCTGCCCAAATGCCCGCAGGTCTCATCCTCCGTAACACAGTCCTCTAAAATCTGCCCGAAGGTCTGAATGACCACGTCCCCCTCCGAATGGCCGTAAATCTGATTGATATTTTCCAGCTTATCCACATCAATGCAGAGAATCGCCATCTGCTCCTGCGTCTCCAGGCACTGCGCCTTCCATTCCTCCAGAATCCGCAAAATCCCCTGCGTATTGTACATTCCTGTCATCCGATCCCGAAACTTCCACAGCTCCGCCGACACGCTCCCGTGGAAAAGAGCCTGAACCGTCTTTCTCACCTGCGGAAGATACTCTCCCGGCAGATAGCACTCCAATATGGCATCCAATTCCGTGATATCCAGTTTTTTCTGCTGTTTTTCCATGATCAATTTCAAATTATCCCCTCTTAATTCACCGGTGACTGTGGCACGGATGCCCATCAAAAGACAATCAGCTCTCTCCCGAGCTGTGCATAGACCGTATCTGCTCCCCACTCCTGTTTTGCCAGACCGTTGGTCTGCTCCACAATACTCTGCCAGACCGCATCCTGATGATCGGGCGGCACCAGAATCGTGATGGCGACATCCGCCCCGTAGTCCATGGTCAGCACCGGAATCCCCTGCTGCGCAAACAGATGCTCCAGCTTTCCGAGCCCACTGTAATCCGTGCGGATCAAAAGCTCCCTCCCTGTGCACTTACGTATGACCGTACTCGCAGCCAGCCCCGCGCGCGCTGCGGCCTGATAAGCCCGCACAAGGCCTCCGGTTCCAAGCAGCACGCCACCGAAATACCGGGTTACCACAACCGCTGCGTCCGTGATCCCTTCGCCCAGAATCACATCCAAAATAGGGCGTCCGGCAGTCTGGGGCGGCTCCCCGTCATCGGAGCACCGGGTCACCTGCTGCCTCTCTCCCAGAACAAAGGCCGAACAATTGTGCCTTGCGTCCCAGTATTTCTTTTTCATCTCGCTGACAAACGCCGCGGCCTCCTCCTCGGTTTTTACCGGTCTGACCGTGGCGATAAAGCGGGATTTCTTCTCGACAATCTCACCCTGCCCGCCCTGATATACGACCAGATATCCGCTTGTATCCATCTTCATTTCTTACCTCATCACTGGCCGTCATCCAGAGGGTCATTAACCCAGGGATCATCATCCAAGGGGTCATCATCTCCGGTTCCCGGATTGTCATCCCCGGTTCCCGGATCGTCATCTCCGGTTCCCGGGTCGTTCCCCTGCCCCGAATTGCCATTGTGTATGGTACACACGGCCTCCGGCGACAGGGATGCCGTGCAGTACTTATAATCCGCGCCCCCTTCCTTTGCAGAGGTGATATACACCTGCTCCTTCCTGCTTGAAGCCGGGCAGTTTGGCCCCGCCACCATGCCGGAATCCTTACAGATAGTCAGCTTCACATGATGGTTGCACGTCTCGGTCGGCACGGCATCCTCTTCAAAATACTCCATGATCACCTGGGAACCGCGCGGGTCCTTGTCACAGACTCCCTCGATCGGAAGCAGCCCGGATTTGGAGCACACAGCGACCTTCTGCGCAGTGATCCCCTCCGGCATCTCAAAATCGCGGTATTCCAGATCCGCGTGTATGCGTTTCATCACTGCGCGCCACAGCGTTTTCGGATATCTGGTGCTGCTCTGCTTGGAGTTGTCATCGTAGCCGCCCCATACTACACAGGTGTAGTAGGGTGTAAACCCGGCAAAGAGTGCGTCGCGGTTCGACGTCGTGGTCCCCGACTTTCCTGCCTGCGCCATCGTGGAACCGAAATATGCCGCGGTCCCGGTTCCCGCCGTCATAACATCCTTCATCGCGTCCGTCACAAGCCATGCCGTCGTCTCCTTGAGCACCCTGTGACGCTCCTTCGTCTGCGTGTTGTCCAGAATCACCCTTCCGTCATGGTCCAGAACCTGCATATAGAAGCTTGGCTCGATATACTCTCCCTTGTTTGCAATCGCGGCGTAGGCGCCTGTCAGCTCCAGATTGGATACGCCGTTTGTCAGCCCGCCGAGCGCCAGACCAAGATTCTTGTCCGTCTCCTTGAGCGTCGTAAAGCCAAATGCCTCCCCATAGCTGTATCCGGTGTTTACGCCAATCTCCTGCAGGTTTTTTACGGTGACAATATTGATCGAGTCCATGATCGCCTCACGGACAGTGGTGTAGCCGCGGAATATGTCGTCGTAATTGCTGTAGGTCTTGGTTCCAACCGTAAAGGGCGCGTCGTCCTGCACCGAGGCGAGCGTCTTTCCCCCTGCATCAAGCGCGGGCGCATAGCACGTCAGTACCTTGAATGTGGACCCCGGCTGACGGGTCGTGTTGGTCACACGGTTCCACGTCCGGTTGCCCGCCTTGTCCCCCCGTCCGCCCGAGATGGCCCTCACCTCGCCAGTGCGCTGATCAATGATCGTCATCGCCACCTGCGGCTGTATAGTGATAAATATATACTCCGAGTCCTCCACCAGCGTGCCGCCGTCCTTTGTCATTTCGGCCTCGTACTCCGCAATCGCCGTGCGGCATGCCTCCTCGCTGGAGTAGTTGATGGAATAGTTCTCATTGCGGTTGACCTTCTTATAATAGGAGAGCATGGTCTGGTTTGTGTAGGTGTTTACCGTCCCATCCTCATTCTTAACCTGAAAGGACAGGAAGAAGGAATACTTTGTGCCGGTCGAGTAATTTGCCTCGTTCGCCACCTCCTCATCGACTATTTTCTGGATAGCCGGGTCCTGCGTGGTCCGTATCGTGAGACCCCCCTGATAGATTGCCTTGTAGGCGTTGCTCTCCGAATAACCGCGCACGTTGACGAGATCATGAAACACATCGTCGATCACCGCGTCCACAAAGTAGGTATTCATGGACGCCTCGATCACATCGTTGTGCATGGAAATTCTTTCATACACCGGGTCCGCAAGCGCCTCGTCAAACTGCTCCTTTGAGATGTAGCCCTGTTCCAGCATCGCTTCCAGTACAAGCTTCCTGCGGTCAGCGTTTTTCTCCGGAAACCGGATCGGATCATAGCCGTAGGGATTTTTTGTGATCCCCGCAATCACCGCGGACTCCGAGAGTGTGAGCTCCGAGACATCCTTTCCAAAGTAGCGCCTTGCCGCCACCTGCACGCCGAGTGTGTTTCTGCCAAGGTTGATCGAATTCAGGTAGTTTTCCAGAATCCAATCCTTGTCGTCCACGCGTTTTTCCAGCTGAATCGCGATATACTGCTCCTGGAGCTTTCTCTGAAACTTCTCCAGACCGGAGCTCTTGCCCAGCGTCTCATTGTTCCACTGCTCCGTCAGCACGTTGTTTTTGATAAGCTGCTGCGTAATCGTGCTTCCACCCTGATCGAAGTGAAAACCATTCCTCACCCCCGCAACAAACGCGCGGAGGATCGATTTGGGATCGATCCCGTTGTGCTCATAAAAGCGCGCGTCCTCAATCGCCACGACCGCGTTCTGCAAATTCTTCGGTATTTCATCCAGCGTCACATACTGGCGGTTTGCGCCCGCCGCCACCAGCGTCGCAAGCTCCGTTCCGTCACTCGCGAGTACCGTGGTAGAATACCCTGTGGGGATCACATCGATCGTAGAGACGTCCGGCGCAGTCTCGATCGCTCCCTTGACAATCCCAACTCCGGCGTTCAGCCCCATGATGCCAACCATCAGCACAAATGT
>CAZNQZ010000137.1:0-5815 GCA_964575245.1 uncultured Lachnobacterium sp.
TCAACGCGCTGGGGGATTCCAGAAAGCCGCTGTATTTCCTGCTGTTCTCCTCCGCGCTCAACATCGGCCTTGATTTGCTCTTTGTGGGCAGCTTCCGCTGGGGTGTGGCGGGAGCCGCGTGGGCGACGCTGATCGCGCAGGCTGTGTCCGCCGCCCTCTCCTTTGCCGTGCTGGTTTTCAAGCTGAAGCGCATGGGCGGCGGGGAATACAGGAGGTACGACAGGGCACTGCTCGCCAAAATGACCATTGTGGCCATACCGACCATTTTGCAGCAGTCGATGGTGTCAATCGGCATGCTTTTGATCCAGTCTGTGGTCAACCGGTTCGGGCCGGTCTTTATGGCCGGATACACGGCGGCCGTGCGCATCGACGGGATTGCGATCGTGCCGATGGTGAACGCGGGAAATGCGGTGTCCACCTTTGTGGCGCAGAACATGGGGGCAGGCAAGCCCAAGCGGGCGAGACAGGGGTATCGGATCGGACTCTGCATGGCAGTTGGCATCGGCGCGCTGATCGGGGTTTTCCTGTTCTTTTTCGGGGATCTCTGCATCAATGCCTTTATGGATTCCGGCAAGGACGCGGCCTCGATTGCGGTGGGCGTGCAGTATTTGGGGGTTGTGTCCATGTTCTACTTTGTCATGGGCGCGATGAATTCTACCAATGCGGTGCTGCGCGGTGCCGGGGACATGCGCTGGTTCATGGCGGTGACCCTCGTGAACCTTGGCGTTCGGGTTCTGCTCACCTATGCGCTGGCAGACGCTACGGCGGGAATGATTATCATGTGGGCGAATCCAATCGGATGGACGGTGGGACTCGTAATTGCTTTCCTGCGTTATCGTCAGGGAAAGTGGGAAAAATTAATAGTAATTCAATAACAGGAGGTGTACGATGTTAGAGGTTGGAATCAAGGGACATCAGGAGCTCGTCGTGACTGAGGACAAGACGGCGAAGCATATGAACAGCGGGGCGATGAATGTCTTTGCCACGCCCCATCTGGTTACGCTGATGGAACATGCCGCGTTTGCAAGTGTGCAGTATGAGCTTGAGGAGGGATATGGAACCGTGGGAATGGCATTAAACATCCGGCATGTGGCGGCAACTCCGGTGGGGATGAGAGTGAGCTGTGACTCCGAGCTGATCAGAATTGATGGCAGGGCGCTGACCTTTTCGGTGAAGGCTTACGATGAAAAGGGGCTGATCGGAGAAGGGGAGCACGAACGGTTTATCATCAAAGAGGATAAGTTTCAGGCAAAGGCGGACGCGAAGCGGGAGAATTGAGCATGCTGTACGATAAGGATATCAGGGAGCCCTTGTTTGACTTTCTGGAGGAAACCTTCGGCAAGGTGCGGCTGCTTGAGGAGCAGGTCATGGGGAAGTCACGGGCGGACATCGTGATGGTGGTTCCCGATGCCCTCTACGGGATTGAGATCAAGAGCGATGCGGACAGCTACGCGCGCTTAGAGAGGCAGGTGCAGGATTACGACCGCTACTGTGACTACAATCTTGTCGTGGTTGGGACAAGCCATGCGGCGCATATCCGGGAGCGTATCCCGGAATGGTGGGGTGTTATCACGGTGGAGCGGGCAGAGGGAAAGACAGACTTTTACTTTCTGCGGCGGCCTGTGCACAACCCGCAGATGGAGTGGGGCTGCAAGATCGAGATGCTCTGGCGGCCCGAGCTGGCACATATTCAGGAGTTAAACCGGATGGCGGCCTACCGGCAAAAGAGCAAGCGCTTTGTCGCGGATAAGATTGTGGAAACGGTGCCTCCGGAGCTTCTTGCCCGTCAGATGTCGGAGGAACTGTTCCAGAGGGATTACACGAAGATCTGGGAGACGATTCAGGCATATCGGAAGGAGAACGGGCAGAAGCCGAGGCGGCGGAAAAGAAGGCGCAGGCGGAGTTGAAAATACAGTAACAGTTCAGCCTGCAACTGCGCACTTGCTGCGCAGTTAGCAGCCAGTAAAGTGCAACAGTCAAGAATCCGCCCCTTTGCCACAGGCAAACTTTGGATGGGGCG
The DNA here is from genome assembly GCA_964575245.1 of uncultured Lachnobacterium sp. GTDB lineage: Bacteria > Bacillota > Clostridia > Lachnospirales > Lachnospiraceae > Roseburia. The sequence goes on from CAZNQZ010000137.1 coordinate 2,021, forward strand.
GATTCCGTAACAGTGAAGCTGCAGGCTGAACTGTTACAAAATACAGGGAAGCATCATCGCATCATCAGGTTTCTATTGTCGGATGGGGGAAAGTCTGTTATGATTAATGGATAACATGATAGTATTGGGGAGAGAATATATTTTGCTCCCCATATCATGATTAGGCGGGGGACAAATGATGGGGAAAAGAAAAAGGGTAGCGCTGTTTGCAAATTGCTGGGCGAGTGATTATGTGTCTGAGGTCGGACGGGGAATCTGCGCGTGCGCAGAGAAGGAAGATGTGGATATCTTTGCTTTTATGAACTATTCGGCCCATCTGAGCTCCGTGCAGGAGCAGAGAGGGGAATTCAATATTTTTCTCCTGCCGGATCTGCGGGATTTCGACGGAGTTTTTCTTTTGACCAATACGTTTAACCTGAAGGAGGAGAGAACCAGCCTGCATCAGGAGGTCAGGGATGCCGGTATTCCCACAGTCACACTGGAATATGAGCTGGAGGGGATTGACTGTCTGAAATTTGACAATTATCCGGGGATGTATGAGCTTGCGTCGCACCTGATTCGTGAACACGGGGTGAGGAAAATCGTATTTATCGGCGGGATTGAGGGGCATGCGGATTCGGATATGCGCCTGAAGGCCGTGACGGATGCCGCCGCGGAAAATCAGATCACCATCCGGGACGAAGACATTCTGTACGGGAGCTGGGACGGCGCGGAGGCAGGCCGGCAATTGGAGTTTTGGCTTGAGAAGAACGGCTCCCTTCCGGATGCCGTGGTCTGCGCGAATGATATGATGGCGGTAGGTGTCTGTGACTGGCTGGACGGCCATGGGTACCGCGTTCCCGAGGACGTGAAGGTCACCGGCTATGACTGCATCGACAAGGCTCAAAAATATAAGCCCGTCATCACATCGGTCAATCATGAGTGGGCGGACATGGGTTATCGTGCCCTCCAGCTTCTGCTGGCAAAGATAGAGGGAAAAGAGATCCCGCCGAAAAGCGTGATGAAATCCAGACTGGTGATCGGTGAGAGCTGCGGGTGCAGCAGGGAGGGCAGGAACGCAAATACGCAGGAGGAGCTCGGGAGAGTGGTCTCAAACAAAATGGCCGACGGTGTGGAGACAGACCGGCATTTCAGGCATCTCTATACGTCCCTGCGCAAGGTTGAAACGCTTGGGGAATTTCACAGGAGCATCTCGGCGCTGTTTGCAAACGAGCACGATATGGAGGGCAATACATTCATGCTGTGCATCCGCCCGGACTTTTTTGTCGTGGAGGATAATTATGACCGGTTCCGGATACCCGGATACGGGGACTGCATGGATGCCGTCTGTTATTTAAACGGCGGTGTGGCGGAGGAGTGCAGGCAGATTCCGACCAGGGAAGCAATCTTTTGGGCTTCGGAGCGAAGCGGCAGCAGAGGGGATTATCTCTTTGTGCCGGTGCGCAGCGACGACATGCATCTGGGCTTTGCCATGCTGGGCAGGAATTTTGATATCGTGAGCGATTTGCTATTGTATATATGGACCAGGCATGTGGATGAGTACATGGAGCAGGTCCTCTCCAACATAAAAATTGCGGAGCTGACCAGAAAGCTGCAGGAGCTCTCGGTCACGGATGTGCTGACCGGACTCTATAACCGGATGGGTTGTGAGAAGAAGCTGTATCCCTTTGCCGAGGAGTGCCAGAACCGGGGCGGACAGATTGTGGTGATACTTGCGGATATTGACCGAATGAAGACGATCAATGACCAGTACGGACATGCACAGGGGGATCTGGCACTGCAGATTGTTGCCCGGATTCTCAAGACGGAACTGCCCAGAGGTTTTCTGGCTGCCCGTTTCGGCGGGGATGAGTTTTTCATTGTGGGCGAGTGCCATGAGGCTATTTCCATTGAGGAGATCTCAAAGCACGTTACCGAACAGCTGGCAAAGGAAGTGTGGCGCAGACAGATCCAGTTTCCGCTGACCGTCAGTATCGGGGGAATCCGGCTGGAAAAGGGAGAGCCGTTTCAGTTGATGGATTGTCTGCAGAGGGTCGATGAGGCCATGTACCGGATCAAGGAAATCCATCATAGAAAGATTGACGGGCAGGAGTGAGGCGGACAGGAGGGAGAAGAGCAGCATGCTGGAACTAAAGAATATCAGTTTTCAGGCGGAGAATGAGAAGGAGATATTGAGGAATGTGAATCTGGCCATTGACGATAAGATTGTCGTGATCACCGGGCCCAACGGCGGGGGCAAATCCACGCTGGCAAAGGTCATCGCCGGTATTGTGATGCCTACGGCGGGACGCATCCTTTTGGATGGGGAGGACATCACGGCCTGCTCCGTCACCGAGCGGGCGCGGGCGGGAATCAGTCTTGCCTTTCAGCAGCCGGTGCGCTTTAAGGGGCTCACGGTGCGCGATCTGATCACGATTGCGGCGGGCAGTGAGATCTCTTTAAATGAAGCCTGTGCGTACCTGTCCGAGGTGGGATTGTGCGCCAAGGATTATATTGACCGTGAATTGAATTCCAGCCTTTCCGGAGGCGAGATCAAGCGCATTGAGATCGCGACCATATTGGCGAGAGGGTCGAAATTCTCCGTGTTTGACGAGCCGGAGGCGGGGATCGACCTGTGGAGCTTCCGCAGCCTGATCCACGTCTTTGAAAAAATGCAGCAAAAAAACAGCGGGACCATCCTCATCATCAGCCATCAGGAGCGGATTTTAAACATTGCGGACAAGATCATCTATATAAAGGACGGCGCCGTGGAAAAATACGGCGAGAGGTCTGAGGTGCTCCCGACGCTTATGGACACCGCAAGGGCTGGCTGTGATGTACTTTTGGACAAGCTGGGGACGGAGGATGCGACATGATTGACGAGATTGGAAAGACGATATTAAAAGAGGTGGCGGAGCTGGACGCGCTCCCCGTGGGGGCTTACAACATAAGGGTGAACGGGGAGAGCAGCGCGACCGCGAACATTGATATTGTGACCAAGGAGGATAAATCCGGCATTGATATTGTGATTAAGCCGGGCACGAAAAATGAGAGTGTTCACATTCCCGTTGTCCTGTCTCAGGCTGGTTTAAAGGAGACAGTTTACAACGATTTCTACATCGGTGAGGATAGTGATGTGACCATTGTGGCGGGCTGTGGCATCCACAACTGCGGCGATGCGGACAGCAGGCACGACGGCCTGCACCGTTTTTTCGTCGGGAAAAACGCGCGGGTCCGCTATGTGGAAAAGCACTACGGCGAGGGGGAGGGCCGGGGAAAGCGCCTGATGAATCCCGCGACGGAGGTGCACCTGAAGGAGGGTGCCAGCATGACCTTGGAGGCGACTCAGATCGCCGGAATTGACGATACGGTGCGCAAAACGACAGCGACGCTGGAGGAAAATGCACATTTGGAGGTACAGGAGAAGGTTCTCACTGACGGGAACCAGAAGGCGGTCTCGGAGTTTATCGCGGACTTAAACGGGGCCGGGGCCAGCTGCAACATTGTGAGCCGCACGGTGGCCAAGGGGCACAGTGTACAGCATTTTTCCAGTACCTTAAACGGCAATGCGCCATGCAGCGGGCACACGGAGTGTGACTCCATCCTTATGGACGAAGCGCGGGTATCCGCCAGCCCGAATCTCACTGCGGCGGACGTGGACGCGGGCCTGATCCACGAGGCGGCCATCGGCAAGATCGCCGGAGAGCAGCTCTTAAAGCTCATGACATTGGGCCTCACGGAGCAGGAGGCGGAGGAGCGCATCGTGAACGGATTCTTAAAATAAATCAATAAAACTGCATAAATTTAATCATTTTA
>CAZNQZ010000138.1:0-4112 GCA_964575245.1 uncultured Lachnobacterium sp.
TGATTCTTCTTTGCGTCCTTGATACGATAGTAGTCTTCCAGATCCACATCGATCCTGACTTTCGTATCAGGTTTTCGGTTGCTCAAGAGGCACACTGTTTCCACATGCACCGTCCCCGGAAACATATCCACGCAGCAGATCCGCTCCACCGCGTACCCCCGCGCCAGAAAGACCTCCAGATCCCTTGCAAGGCTGGTGGGCTTGCAGGAAATGTAGAGCAGTTTGTCCACGCCGTAGGCTATGATCTTCTCCAGCGCCTTCGGGTGGACACCCTCCCGGGGCGGGTCGAGAACGATGAAATCCGGTCGCTCATCAATCGTATCGAGCAGCTTTAGAACATCTCCGGCGAGAAAGCGGCAGTTGGACAGGCCGTTCTCCGCCGCATTCTCCCGCGCCGCCTCGACGGCCTCCTCCACAATCTCCACGCCGACCACTGACCGGCAAACCGGAGCCAGAATCTGCGCGATGGTCCCGGTGCCGCTATAAAGGTCGTAGACCGTCTTGCCCCTGAGGAGCTCCGGCGAATCCCCGAGAATAAAATCTCTGGCGGTTTCATATAAGACCTCGGCTCCCAGCGAATTCGTCTGGAAGAAGGAAAAGGGAGAAATCCGAAACCTGAGCCCCAGCAGCTCCTCATAGAAGAAATCCCCGCCCCACAAAACAGATGTCCCCTCATCTTTGATCACATCCGCCACGCTGTCATTCTTCGTGTGCAGAATTCCCTGCAGCACGCCCCGCAGGGGCAGTGCGCGCAGAACAGATACCCAGCCGGACAGGAGCTCCCGCTCCGCGCATACCTCCCACAACGCATTCACATCACTGGCCGCACACGTCTTCCCTGCACATGACTCTCCCTCCTCACGCACATCACCAGCCGCATTCGTCCTTTCTGCATATGACTCTCCCTCCGCACACACATCGCCTGCCACACTCGCATCAGCCGCCGCACACATCTCTCCCTCCGCGCCCTTGTCCCACTCCTGCGTAGTGGTCACAAGGTCCACCAGAATCTGCCCGGTCTTTACCGCCTTGCGGACGAGAAGATGTCGCAGATAGCCGATGTGGTGCATTCTGTGAAAGAACGGCACATTTTTCCCTGCGAAAAAATCAAGCGTCGCCCGAAGGATTGCCCGGAAATCCTCGTCCACAATCTGGCAGTTTTCCACGGTCACAATATCATAGAAGCTGCCGCGCCGGTGCATGCCGAGGGCCAGCGGCCCGTCCATATATGCATCCCCGAAGGAGAATTCCATCTTGTTGCGGTACGCTGTTTTGCGCGGGCTGGCTTTGATCCCCTCAAAGCGAAAGGGACAGACGTCTCCGACTGCCCGCCGAATCAGCTTTTGCACCTGCGCCTCCTTGAGCCTCAGTTGCTCTTCATAGGGCAGCGTCTGGTATGTACAGCCCCCGCACTCCCCAAAGTGCGGACACGGGCTCTCCGTCTCGAGCGGCGAGCGGACAAGAGTCTCAAGAAGCCTCGCCTCCGTTTTGCCGCGCCTCGCCTTGCTGACGGAAAAGGATACCCGCTGGCCTGGTATCACATTTTTCACGATCACCCGCTCCTTTTCATCCGTCATCACAATCCCGCAGTTCGGAAACTCCACCTCCGTCACCACACCCTCAGCAATCTGTCCTTTTTTCATCACACTCTCCTGACGACCGCCCTCAGCAGCACCCTTCCTCCTGAGGGACAGCCTGTCCCTTTCCCGCATTCCACACGGCTGTTACGCAGACACATCTATGGAAACGCTGATAAAATCATCGCTTTCCATCAATTGTCTGATACATCGCCCAAAAATCTATTCTGCCCCTTTCGGCATGAATAAGTATGTCCGCACTCCAATGCCCTACGCATAAGCAGAGGGACTACTTGCGCAGTCCCTCTCGTCCTTCATTCTCCATTTGCTTTCTCCGGAATTCCCCCGGATAGTAGTCATCTGTCACGATCCTGCAACCGGGAACCGCAACAATCAGTTCTCCTCGTCCTTGAAGAATTAGTCCCCCTCAGACTCCGCAGTCTCGGTCTCCTCCTTCGCCGCTGAGTCATCCTCCTCGTCCTCGAAGAAATCCGTGTCGAAATCGTCGTCGAAATCATCTTCAAAGTCGTCCAGATAGTCCGGCGTAAAGAAGCGGTAAATTCCATATACCGCTGCCGCAATAGCGACAACTGCGCCGATGATGGCAAATACAATCAGTGCCTTGCTGGGTTTCTTTTTCTTTTTTTCTTCCACTGCCTTTTCCCTCCTCTTCAGCAAATCGTTCAGTTTCAATGCATTCAACATGTCTGTCATCTTTTCCGATGCCATAATATCCTCCATTTTGCTCATCACACATCGCTCCTTCTCTCAATAAACTATCCGTATTATATCATATGTTATCCCGTTTTCCTATGAAAAATTATAAATTTTTAAAAAATTTACAAATTAATCTTTTTCAGTTTGGCAAAGGACGCAAACATTTTCTTTGTCCCAGCGCGGTCAAAATCAACGGTTACCTCATAATCCCTGCCGCCCGAGACGATAGCCGTAACCTCCCCGTCGCCGAACTTGATGTGGCGCACGCGGTCCCCGACCGCGTAGGAGAGACCGCCGCCTCCGGAGCCGAACTCTCTCTGATTCTCCGGCTTCGTGTAGACCGGCGTGGTTCGGGCGCGGGCGCGAAACGTGGAACCATATCCCTCGCCGACCTCCCCGCCATAAGCCAGGGCATTCCGGTTTTCCCTTGCCGGGCGGACTGCCGGCCTCAAGAAAGACATCCCTTGGCTCCTGTCTTCGCTCTCCCCGTCCAAATCCGCCCCGCCTCCACAGCATAAAAGCTCAGTCGGAATCTCCTTCACAAACCGCGAGACCTTCCCGTACTGGGTTTCCCCGCGGAGCATCCGCATTCTGGCACAGGTGATCGTCAGATGGATTTTTGCGCGGGTGATGCCGACATAGGCAAGACGCCGCTCCTCCTCGATCTCCGTGTCCGCATGGTCGCTGGTAATCGACATATAGCTTGGAAACAGGCCGTCCTCCATACCTGCCAGATACACATTTGCAAACTCCAGACCCTTGGAGCTGTGCAGCGTCATAAGCACCACATAATCGCTCTCGCCCTCGAGGGAGTCTATGTCCGCGACCAGGGCCACCTCCTCCAGAAAGCCGCTCAGGGTCGGCGACTCCTGTGATCCCTCATAATCTGCCGCCTTGCTGATCAGCTCTTCGATGTTCTCAATCCGTTCCTCGCTCTCCTCAGTTCCCTCCGCCCGAAGCTCTTCCAGATAGCCCGTGGCCTCCAGGATCTCCTCAATCAGCTCCGCAATGGAAAGATACTGCGCCTTCGTGCGCATCGAACGGATAAAGAGCACAAACTGTTCAATTTTTGCGGCAGCCTTGCCGATCCCCGGGATATCGGCAGCAAGCTCCAGCCCCCGGTACAGACTCAGGCCATTCTCCGCGGCATACGCTGCAGCCTTTCCGACCGTCGCGGCGCCAATGCCGCGCTTGGGTACATTGATGATGCGCCCCACCGCCAGATCGTCCCTCCCGTTGTCGATGGTCTTTAAGTAGGCAAGGACGTCCTTGATCTCCTTGCGAGCATAGAAATTCACGCCGCCGACGACCTTGTAGGGGATATTTCCCCCGATAAAGCGCTCCTCAAACTGACGGGACTGGGCGTTCGTTCGGTATAGGACGGCACAGTCGCGGTAGCAGCCCCCTTCATCTCTCACCCGCCGGACAATGTCCGCCGCTATGTAATCCGCCTCCTCGTAACCGTTTTCCAGCTGCGCAAAGGTGATCGGGTCCCCCGCGCCCTTCGCCGTCCACAGGCTTTTTTCCTTGCGCCCGACATTGTTGGCGATCACATGGTTGGCGGCATCCAGAATATTCTGTGTGCTCCGGTAATTCTGCTCCAGCTTGATGACACAGGCCTCCGGAAAATGCTCCTCAAAATGCAGAATGTTATAGATATTGGCTCCGCGAAACTTGTAGATGGACTGATCGTCGTCACCGACCACGCAGAGATTTTTGTAGCGGGAGGCCAGCTGGCGGATCAGCTCAAACTGAGCCGTGTTCGTGTCCTTATACTCGTCCACCATAATGTAGCGGAAACTCTCCTGTTAGGAGGCG
>CAZNQZ010000138.1:4122-5815 GCA_964575245.1 uncultured Lachnobacterium sp.
CTGGGCCTGACGCCTTTGGTTGTAATCTCCTGCCGCGCGGTTCTCGAACTCATCCGGGTCAAGGAGCTCGTCCTTCGCCGAGGAGATCGCGGCGAGAAAGGATCTCTCTTTATATAATTTGGTGTCGATCTGCAGGCGCTTGCAGATATCCTTCATCAGGGATTTCTGGTCATCCGCGTCGTAGATCGTAAAATGCGTATCATAGCCAATCCGGTCAATGTATCGGCGCAGAATCCGCACACAGGTGGAGTGGAAGGTGGAAACCCAGATGCTCTCCGAGCCGTAGCCGACCATCGCGTCGATCCGCTCCCGCATCTCGGATGCCGCCTTGTTTGTGAAGGTGATCGCCATAATATGGTAAGGATTCACCTGCATCTCCTCGATGAGATACGCCGTGCGGTGTGTGAGCACGCGGGTTTTTCCGGAGCCCGCCCCCGCAAGGATGAGAAGCGGCCCTTCCGTGGTCTGCACTGCCTTCTGCTGTTCGGGATTGAGCCCGTCAAGTATGTTCATCGCAAAAACCTCTCTGTTGTACAAGAATAATGAAAGTATAACGTAACTTTATGAAGGTACTGAATAGTTACAGTATAACACATTATTTTCCATCGGGCAAAAATTTCTTGTGATTTTCCCCCGTTTCCTATATAATAAAAATTGAAGTTGCGCAGGCCGGACAGCGGAGCAATTGTGCTATCATAGGGGTCAAAACACAGATCGAGGTGACCAAATGGAAGATGATGTAAAAAGCTTTTTGGCGAAATTCCAGCGAAAGCTGAAATCAATTGATTATGTAAAGACAGAGGACATTCCGAATATCGGGCTGTATATGGATCAGGTCACCACCTTTATAGAGGAGGGGCTCAAGGCGTGCAAACGCTATGAGGAGGACAAAATTCTGACCAAAACCATGATCAACAACTATGCCAAGAACAACCTGCTCCCGGCTCCTGAGCGGAAAAAATACTCCAAGCAGCACATCCTGACGCTGCTCTTTATTTATTACTTCAAAAACATTCTCAGCATCAACGATATCCACGCGATTCTCGACCCGCTCACCGAACACTACTTCGGAAATACGGACGGTTTCAACATGGAGGATGTGTACAACGAGGTGTTTCAGCTGGAAAAAATCGAGACCGAAAAGCTCTTAAAGGATCTCGGAAAGAAATACACGCTGGCACAGGAAACCTTCGGGGAATTTCCCGAGGAGGATCAGCATTTTCTGCAGTCCTTCAGCTTTATCTGCATGTTGAGCTACGACATATACATCAAAAAAATGATCATCGAAAGCATGATCGACGACATCAGAAAAGAAAAGCCGGCAGAGACGGACGACCAATAATGTTTCATCTATCTCTGCGCACGGGCGTCACTCCCCCTTCAGGCGGGAAAACACAAGGTCATAGCCGTCCTTCCCATAATTTAAGGAGCGGTTCACACGGCTGATCGTGGCAGTGCTCGCCCCGGTTTTCTCCGCAATGTCCAGATAGGTCTTCTTATCCCGAAGCATCCCCGCCACCTCAAACCGCTGCGCCATCGACAGCAGCTCATTCACCGTGCACACATCCTCAAAAAACGTGTAGCACTCCTCCCGGTTTTTCAGGCAGAGAATCGCGTCAAACAAGTGATCCACCGCCTCTGTTCTCAGATTTTTGCTCATACACATTCCTTCTTTAAGCGTAGTTTTTATCCG
>CAZNQZ010000139.1:0-1077 GCA_964575245.1 uncultured Lachnobacterium sp.
CGGTATTCCCCTCCTCCGGATCATTCTCTCCCGGCTCCTCCGGCGTCTCGGTATTCCCCTCCTCCGGATCATTCTCTCCCGGCTCCTCCGGCGTCTCGGTATTTCCTTCTCCCGGATCATTCTCTCCCGGCTCTCCGAGAAGCACCGGCACATTTCCCTCCGGATGGCGGTACACCAGCACCTCCTCCTCTATTCCGGTCTCCATGTTCTGCACAAGAGCAAAAACATCACTGTAGTTGAAGGTATAAACCTTTAAACCACTCAGATCTGTTCCATCCTCCGGATTTGTAAGCTGTACCCGAAACGGCACAGTGTCCTGATATCCCTCAACAATCGCGGCCTCCGGCCCCAGAACAGTAATATCCAAATTGCCGACGGCAAAGCCCTGGTTTGTCCCGGCCCCGGCATCCGCCCCCTGCTCCGTTGCCCAAACACTCACAGGCACATTGACACAGTTCAGCGTCAGCATAGCGGCGCAGAGCAGGCTGGCGTACCGCACAGCAGATACCGTCTTTGCGTTTCTATACAGATGACGGCAGAACAAATATACTGCCGTCACAGCGAGAATCATCATCCGAAGCAGACAATTCTTTCTGCCGGCCCGTACAAACAAACTCCAAATTTTTTTTTGCAATTGTCCCCACAATTTCACACTGCTTTGGTTTCTCATGCTCTCACTCCTCCTGCCAAAAGCACACAGACTCTCTACCTTATATTATCGGTCGCCCATGAAAAAAGTCAAGCACTTTTTACCAAAGCCTAAAATTTTCTACCCCTGCACCGATAAATATGATATGATATATCTTAATCAAAGCTATCACGGAGGATTCTATGAAAGAGAAACTAAAGAAAATCAACCTCAGCGCAGTCTGTGACATCCTGCTGCTGATCCCCATCCTGTTCGCAGCCGCCGTTATTCCGCTGATCGTGCGCATTACCTATTACAATCCGAAGCTTTCAGGATATTCCTGGTTTCTGGACACCACCCTGGTCATGGACATGTTTATGTATTATAAGAATAACGCCATAATGCTGCTGGACGGCGTACTCGCCGTGCTGTTTGTCGTGCTGTTGATC
>CAZNQZ010000139.1:1087-5749 GCA_964575245.1 uncultured Lachnobacterium sp.
TTCCTATGCTCCGCTGGGTATCTACCTTATATTAATAATCATCTCATCCATTTTTACAATTGCTCCGGAACAGACATGGCATGGCTTCTACGATATGATGGAAACCGCCTTTGCACTGTTTGGGTATTGCATGATCTGTTACTATACCTTCGCCGTTGTGCGCTCAGAAACCCAAATTAAAATTGTGTTGTCCGTTCTGCTGATCGGGATCTTCCTTCTATGTACCATCGGCGTCCTCCAGTTTCTTGGATGGGATCCCTATATGAGCGACTGGGGAAAAAATCTGATTTTCCCCGCAAAGTACGCCGGATATAAACCCTATCTGACACTGACCTTCGGAGAAAGACGCGTATATGCCTCTCTCTTTAACCCAAACTATGTGGGAGTATATGCCTGCATCATGGTTCCGCTGCTCCAGGTGCTCTCCTTCTCCATGCAGAAAAAGCGTTTTATTCCTGTTTACACAGTATTAGCCGCCATGATTCTCACCTGCCTGGCAGGCGCCGGCTCGAAGACTGCAGTCCTCGCTATCATTCCCTGCATGATTTTCGGCGCTTTCTTTTATGGAAAAAAACACTGGAAAAAGCTGATCCCGGTATACGCGGTATATATCGCCATATTCGCAGGGCTCAACATCTATCAGGCCAGCTCTTCCGTATTCTTAAGCGCAATGGACAAGCTGGGAGCCGAGTATGTTCCTTCCGCCGAATACCATCTGACGGATATTACGCTGGGTGATGAGGCTTTCACCATCACCTACGACGATACAGTGCTGGACGTCAAATACCTTCTGGATGACGACGGCTGGTCTATCGAAGTGCGCGATAACGGGGAAATTATCCACGCCTATGTCAATGAAGCGCAGACCGGATATGAATTTCACGATGACCGCTTTACCGATCTGCAGTTTATCTTCGGCGCCGACCAGCATATGAACGAGGGATTCTCCATCACCAGCGACGAGCACTCCTTTTTTATTTACTACGACCAGAAGCAGGGAACCTATCTCTATCGATGCCCGAATGGCAACGCCACAAAAATTTACAGCTCCGACACCTTTGATTTTCCGCTGTTTCATATGCTGGGAGGCTTGAGCGGCCGGGGCTACATTTGGAGCAAAAGCATCCCTCTTCTCAAAAAAACATTTATATTAGGAAGCGGCCCCGACACTTTTGCCTTTATGTTCCCGCAATATGACTATGTATCACTCATCCAGAACGGCTGGGAGGGCCTTTTGATCACAAAGCCTCACAACATGTATCTCCAAATCGGCGTGCAAACCGGCGTACTGTCGCTCATCGCCTATCTGGTATTTTACCTGTGGTACATGTTTTCCTCCTTTAAGCTCTATCGCCGCCGGAGACTTGTCACCCTCGCCGAGCGCGTTGGCGGAGCCGTTTTCCTCTCATCCATCTGCTTTATGATTGCCGGATTGGTAAACGACTCCACAACCGGAGTTTCAATTGTATACTGGGTGCTGCTGGGCTTGGGCTTCGCCTGCAACCGAATGGTCGCAGAGCAGAAACCACAGGAGCCCAATAGGGCAGCCGAATCCATTCAAATTGAAAAAAAGGCAACAGATGACGAGTTATGACAAAATTCACTTCATATGTTGACATCCAAAACAGCCAGTAGTATCATAATACCATAAGTATCCATTTTTATATCGCTGTATAAGTGCAGAAAAGTTTTTCGCAGCATATAAGTTTTCCGCAAATACAGCCGATATAATTTATGGTACAAACACATAGCATATATGCTATAACACCAGCTGGTGATGACAGTGCATATGCTAGGAAAGGATAATGTAATGAGTGATTCCAACAGTTCTACTCCGGTTTCCGAGACACCATTTGCTGATTCCACAATTCCGGCAGCGGCCCCTCAGGAAGGTTCTCAAAAAAAGAAGAGCAACAAGGCAATGATTATTATCATCATTTTACTGATTTGTCTGGTGCTGATTCTTCTTTATGCTCTGTTTAAACCGAAACCTGAGGAAGTGAGCGACGGTCGTGCGACCTTCATATCCTCGGAAAATGTGGAAGAAGTAAGACAGCAGTTGTCACAGCCAGTCACAGATGCTTATTATACCACATCCATGACTGTCGACTGGTATTTCGACAACGGCAAAGCGGTCTCCACCAGCTCCTATGTGGAGAATTCAACGAAGAATACGCGTACGGTATACTTCGATGTGACGTTGGAAGATGGCGAGTTAATCTACTCATCTCCCTATCTTCCGGTGGGAGAACGGATTGAGCAGATTACGCTGAACCGGGATCTGGATGCTGGCGATTACCCGGCCGTCTGTACCTATTATCTGGTAGACGATGACCACAAGGTTCTCACCCATGTGTCTGTTGCGGTCACCATCCATGTTCTGAACTAGTACTGTGTACTGAAGTCACAAAACATTTCAAGGAGGAAAGTTTTATGAACAAAAAAAGAATTGTAGCCGTTATGGCTGCAGCAACTATGTTACTCAATGTAACACCCGTTATGGCCGCGGAGACAGCGTCAAGCGGCGGAACTACTGTATCAGGATCCGGTACGGTCAACGCATATGACCAGACGCCAAAATTTGTGGTTACATTGCCGACCGCTAACGCGCTGGACTTCACAGTGGATCCTTACGGTCTGTTGAATCTTGCAAGCGGCTCTGCGATTAGCATTGATGATCTGACAAACACTGGTGCTATCGTGTCAGCTTCCGGGGCTGCCGCAGTAATTAAGAATGAGAGTAGCGTACCTGTTACCGTAAGCCTTACGATGACCGCAAAACAGCCCACATCTAACACAGTTATTAATTTTAAGACAACAGGCTCTGAGGTTGTTACCGGCACCGCCGCGAACATGTTCTTAGCTATTATCCCCAGCTCGGAGAAGGCTGATTCTGCATCTACCTATCAGGCAGCTGGTTATGCAATCCCGGCTACGACTTCACCTGCCGGAACAGATGCAAAATTCAAGCTCAACAAGGCAGAGTATGAAGTTGTGAACAACAACGGAAGCTTTTCTATGCAGATTGTAAGCGGTGCTGCAAACTATGATGCTACTACTTTCAAGGTTGGCGGTCTTGTAAATCCGGGCGCTGACTGGACTGATTTCATGGCTGGAAAAGGCAGCAGTGTTGGTCTGGAGGTTGTATTCAGCTATGCGAAGTCTGACGATGCGGATGTGGTTGACGAGAGCGCGGGCGTGTATGGCCTTGTATCCGGCAGTGCAGCGAATATCACTGATGATATGGGCGCTACTGGCGCTATCAGTGGTGCAGGCATGAAGGCAAGCAACGAAACCGGTGTTGATTTTGAGGTAACTGGTTATAACGTCACACAGGCATATACAATCACTGTCAACGACGGAAGAACGATCACCGGCGCCAGAAAAGGAGACGATACGAGTTCGTTTGCTGAACTGACTGCCACTATTAGCGGTAATACCGTGAAGCTTCCTGCAAATGTATGGGGAACCGCTGGTACTCCCAAGGTAAAATATATCAAGTTGAAGACATCAACTGGTGACCTTGTCATCAAAATGAACTGTGTATCATAGTCCATTCTATGCAATATTTAATGGGGGCTGATTTAGCCCCCATTTTTTCTTGTGATGAGCTGTTAATTCTAATAACTGTCTACTGAACATATAAAAACAGCAGAAGACTGTCTCCATAACTATCACCTCAAAATTTCATAAGTATCCCCTGCTCAATGGGAAATTCTTCTGCCCTATGGCATCGCATACAAAACTGTCTCATACATCCTGCTTGAGTGATGCCTGACATACAATCGGTACTCCGGAACCAACGATTTGATATACAGAGGAATGGTCAGCATATCCTCAGGCTTATGATAAATACTGATGGCCAGCTTCGGCTTATCCCTTTGAATGACATTTCTTGCCCCCTTAAGTGATTCCAGCTCGGAACCCTCCACATCCATTTTTATGAATGTCACCCGTTCTGCTGCATCGACCACTTCATCAATCGCCGTCACATCCACACAGACCTCACCCTGATCCTCAATATGCGATCCGCCGTCCGCTGTCGCGCTGAAATAAAGCTTCTCCTTCCCACTCCAGGTTCCGCAGGGTATCACCTCTACGGTACCATCTTCAAACCATGCCTTATTTTTCAGGCAATCTTCGTAATTATAAGGATCAGGCTCAAACGCATACGCCTTCTTTATTCTCTTCGCATACCTGCCCAGCTCCTTAACCGTCCCAAGATCTTTGCTGCCTGCATCAATAAAAACTTCTTCCTCCTCGAAATACATAAAATCCGGATTAAAATACTGTCCCTCATTGCCGCCCGATACATAAGACCAGATATAGCAGATCCTGTCTTTATCAAACCCGTTATCAATCAAAAAATCCTTTATTTCTTTATAAAATCTATGCGTGCAAATCACAACGCCTATGTCGCGGTTTCCCGCCAGTAATTCTTCCGGGCTTATCACCGGATGCCCCCACGCCCCTGACTTTTGCTTATTTACATTTCGATCGCAAAAACCCCGAAATCTATCGTCCTTTTCAAAATAATGCAAAACGGTCTCCGCATCCTCTCCAGCTCCGTAGAGAACAAACGGTTTATCTTTGGGCAAATGCTCATATAAATCCAAAATCCGATTATTATTTCTCGCCGAAAGCTCAGGGAGATATTTATCA
>CAZNQZ010000140.1:0-5735 GCA_964575245.1 uncultured Lachnobacterium sp.
AGGTATTAAGGAGGGAAAAATGAAGCTTGTGATTATCAGACACGGGGACCCCGACTACACCATCGACTCCCTGACGGAAACCGGATGGAAGGAGGCACAGCTCTTAGCGGATCGAATCTCCCGGATGGATGTGACAAAATTTTATGTGTCGCCTCTGGGGCGGGCGCAGGCCACGGCGAGCTGCACGCTCGAAAAAATGCACCGCACGGCGACGACCTGCGAGTGGCTGCGGGAATTTGCGCCGCGGATTCTCCGGCCGGACGCGGGCGGAGCGATGAAGCTGGCCTGGGACTGGCTGCCCGCCGACTGGACAAAGGAGCCCATGTACTACGATGTAGACACCTGGGCCCAGACAGCGGTCATGCGGGCCGGAAAGGTGCAGGAGGATTACGACTGGGTGTGCTCCAATTTCGACGCGCTTCTGGCGGAGCACGGCTATGTGCGGGAGGGACGATATTACCGCGCCAAGCGGCCAAACAGCGACACGCTGGTCTTTTTCTGCCATTTCGGTCTGGAGTGCGTGCTGCTCAGCCGTCTGATGACCGTCTCCCCCATGATCCTCTGGCACGGCTTCTGCGCCGCGCCCACGGGAGTCACCGTCGTCTACACGGAGGAGCGCCGGGAGGGCATCGCCTCCTTTCGGGCCAATTCCTTCGGCGACACCTCCCACCTGTATGTTGCGGGAATGGAGCCCTCCTTCTCCGCCCGTTTTTGCGAGTGTTTCTCAAACATGGAAGAAAGGCACGACTGATGTCAGGCAGTCCCGCCCCCTTCCGCGCAGCTCAGGCCGAATCCCTATTGTGACAGGTCTGTCTCGCGGATTTTCCGGCGTACCCGAAGCACCATGGACGGACTGACGGAAAGCTCGTCGAATCCCATGCGCAGGAAGGTTTCCGTGAGAGAGGTGTCCGCGCCCAGCTCCCCGCAGATGCCGACCCAGCAGCCCCCCGCATGACCGTTGTCCACGATCATTTGAAGCATTTTTATAATCGCGGGATGATGGCTGTCGTAAATGCTGTCCAGCTTCGGGTTCTGGCGGTCGAGTGCCAGCGTATACTGGGTCAGGTCGTTGGTTCCCACCGAGAAAAAATCCACCAGCTCCGCCAGCTCCCGGCTGATCATCACCGCCGCCGGAGTCTCGATCATAATGCCGATCTCCATATTCCTGTAGGGCACGGACTCCGCGGACAGTTCCGCCTTCACATCCTCAATGATGCTCTTGATCTGATGCACCTCGCTCACCGAGATAATCATGGGAAACATAATCGAGATCGTTCCATAACAGCTCGCACGGTACAGCGCCCGCAGCTGTGTCCGGAAGACCTCCTGCCGGTCCAGACAGATTCGGATGGCCCGGTAGCCCATGGCAGGATTCTCCTCGTGCTCCAGCCCAAAATAATCCACCTGCTTATCCGCCCCGATGTCCAGCGTGCGGATAACGACCTTTTTCCCCGCCATCATCTCCGCCACCTGACGGTAGGCGGCAAACTGCTCCTCCTCCGTGGGGTAGTCCTTCGATTCGAGGTACAGGAATTCGCTCCGGAACAGGCCGATTCCCTGCGCGCCGCTGGACAGCACGGCGGCCACATCCGCCACGCTGCCGATATTCGCGTACAGATGGATGCTCCTTCCGTCCAGCGTGACATCCTCCTTGCCCTTCAGCTCCAGCAGAAGACGCTTTTCCTCCTCCTCCGCTTCCTGCTTTCTCTGATACTCCTCCAGCACGGAGACCGGCGGATCAATGATAATTTTATCCTCATATCCGTCCACTATCCCGATTTTCCCGGCGACGTCCTCCGGGAAATCCACACCGATCAGCGCGGGAATGTTCATCGTGCGCGCGAGAATCGCCGTGTGGGAATTTGCGGAGCCGTGGCGGGTGACAAAGGACAGCACCATGGATTTGTCCAGCTGCACGGTCTCGCTGGGTGCCAGATCATCCGCGAGCAGAATTACCGGCTCCACGGTGTCCAGCCCGAAGGAGGAGCCGCCCTGCAAAAGCGTGATCACCCGGCGGCTGATATCCTTGACATCCGCCGCACGCGCCTTCATATAGTCATCGTCCATCTCGGCAAACATCGCGGAAAAATTGTCCCCGGTGGTCGCCACGGCGTACTCCGCGTTGACCATCCGGGACCCGATCATATTCGTGATGGATTCCACGTAATCCAGATCATCCAGCATCATCTGGTGCACCTCGAAGATTGCCGCGTTGACCTCGCCCACCTCCTTCAAAGCCTTCTCATAAAGCTGGCCAAGCTGGGCTTTCGCCCACTCCTTCGCCTCCTCAAAGCGCCGGATTTCTGCCTGCGCATCCTCTATTTTTTCCTGCTGCACCGGATGATCCGCCTTGGCATAAACCGCCAGCTTTCCGATCGCAATGCCGCCGAACACACTCTTACCCGTAATTTCCATAGTCTCTCTCCACTTTAAAGATTTTCCTCCAGAAACCTGCCGAGCTCCGCGATGGCTTCCTCCTCCCGCTCACCGTCCGCCCGGAGCGTGATCTCCATGCCGCACTTTGCGCCGAGGCTCATCACGCCCATAATCCGCTTCGCGTCAACCTCGCGCCCATTCTTCTCGATTTTCACAGAACACGGGTACTTTGCCGCCGCCTTGACCAGCTCCCCAGCCGGACGGGCGTGTATTCCCAGCTCATCCTTGATTACATACTTGAATTCTCTCATGAATCATACCTCCTAATTTGCGTCTCTCTTGATAAGTCCCAGCATAATGGCTGTGATCGCGGAACCGATCAGCCACGAAACAATATACAAAAGCGGGTTGCCCACCGTGGCGAACACGAAGACTCCGCCGTGGGGCGCCATCAGCGTGCAGCCGAACATTGCGGACAAAAAGCCTGCCACGCCCGCGCCCACCATGGTGCAGGGGATGACATGAAGCGGGTCCGCCGCCGCAAAGGGGATCGCCCCCTCCGTGATAAAGGAGCTTCCCATGACCAGATTTGACACCCTCGAGCCGCGCTCCGCAAGGGTAAACTTCCTCGGGAAAAACTGGCATGCCAGCGCAATTCCCACCGGCGGCACCATACCGCCGACCATGATGGAGGCCATGGAGATATAGCAGGCCTGAACAGCCGGATCGGAGGAAGAGGCACCGTCCGCCATCATCTGGGACGCCGTCGCCAGCACTCCCGTGCCGAACACATATGCCGCCTTGTTGATCGGGCCACCCATGTCGATCGCCATCATCGCGCCAAGCAGCAATCCGAGCACCATGATAAAGCCCGCATCCGCGATCGCCGTCAGCATACTGCTGAGTCCGGTGTTAATCAGTCCAATCAGCGGGTTGAAGATAAAGCACATCAAAATACAGATCAATATGATTCCCAAAAGCGGATAGATAAGGGTCGGCTTTATTCCGTCCAGCGATGCCGGAAGCCCGGAAAACAGTTTCTTCAGAAACAGAATGATATACCCCGCCAGAAAGCCCGCCAAAATACCTCCGAGGAAACCGGACACGGTGCTTCCTCCCCCCGCGCCCTGAAATGCGAAGTCCGCGATAAATTTCTGAAAGCCCGTCGCGCCCTCCGACCACGCATAGCCTGTCACGAGCGCGTTTCCGCTGGAGGCGAGAAGCCCTCCGGTAAAGCCCACTGCAAGCCCCGGCCTGTCTGCAATCGAGTAGGCGATATATCCGGCCAGCACCGGAACCATCAGGCCCATCGCCAGCCCTCCGCCATACTTGAAAAATGCCGAGAGAGGCGTACAGGTTCCAAAGTCCCCTCCTCCGGTGGTGCCGTAGCCCATCAGTGTGTCGATCAGAAACGCCAGCGCCACCATGATGCCGCCTCCGATGACGAACGGAAGCATGTGGGACACTCCGCTCATCAGATGGGTATATATCATATGCCCGGCACCCGACTTTTTGTCAGTGCCCTCCTCCTCATCCCGCCCGCCGGACGAGCGGTACACGCTCGCCTCACCGCGGATGGCGCGCTGGATCAGATTGTCCGCCTTGTTAATTCCGTCCGCCACCTTGCACTCGATAACCTTTTTGCCTTTGAAGCGCTCCATCGGGACCTTTGTGTCCGCCGCTACAATAATTACCTCCGCAGCCGAAATTTCCGCCTTGGTCAGCACATTTTTCGCGCCGCCGCTGCCTCTGGTTTCCACCTTGATCGACACGTCGAACTCTGCGGCCTTTTTCTCCAGCGCCTCCGCCGCCATATAGGTGTGTGCGATTCCGGTCGGGCAGCCGGTGACAGCCAGAATACGATAATTCTCCCCGGGCTTATTCCCCTGTTTTGCGCTCTCCGCTGCGTCCTTTGCGCGCTCCGCGTGGTCAATGATGCTTAAAAATTCCTTTACGGAATCTGCATGAATCAGGCTCTCCGTGAAATTTTCGTCCATGAGCAGCGCGGACAGCTTGCTCAGCACGTCCAAATGCACATTGTCCTTGCTGTTCGGCGCTGCGATCAGAAACAGAATTTTCACCGGCGCACCGTCCAGCGAGGCAAACTCCACCCCATCGGGGACAACCATCGCCGCCAGCCCCGGGGATTTCACCGCCGTGGATTTGCAGTGAGGTATGGCGATCCCGTCGCCGATCCCGGTCGTCCCCTCCTCCTCTCTCGCAAAAACGCCCTTTCGGTATGTCTCGACGTCTGAAATCCTGCCGCTCTTTGCCATCAGGTCCACCATCTGATTCAGCACGTCTTCCTTCCCTGACGCCTCACCATGCAGTTCAATGCTTCCGGGTGTCAGCAGATCCTTGATCCTCATATACAACCTCCCTTCGATTATGATAATTGATTGAGCAAAGCCTCAACCTCGGCTTTTGTCGCAAGCTCCTCCGAAAACGCGCTGGCGCTTCCCGTGCATACGCCCCAGCGGAACGCCTCCTCAAAGCTTCCCGTCGCCATATAGCCATACAGAAAGCCGGCAACCATGGAATCTCCGGCTCCCACTGAGTTGACCACCCTGCCCCCCGGCACCTCCGTCCGATATTCCTTTCCGTCCTCCGCGACCAGCACCGCGCCGTCCCCCGCCATGGAAACAAGCACGTTGCGGGCTCCCTTCGCCTGCAGCTCCCTCGCACAGCAGACCACGTCATCCTTGTCCGTGAGCACGGTCTGAAAAATCTCACCCAGCTCATGATTGTTCGGCTTGATCAGAAACGGGCGGTAGGGAAGCACGTTCATCAGCAGATCCCTCGTGGCATCCACCGCGATATTGAGCTTTTTTCCCTGTAAATGTGCCATAATATCCATGTAAATCGATCCCGGCATGGTATTCGGAATGCTGCCCGCCAGTACCAGCGTGTCACCGTCGGAAAGCAGATCGAGCTTCGCGTACAACCGCCCGATATCCTCCCCGCCGATCATCGGCCCCTGACCGTTGATCTCGGTCTCCCTCTGCGCCCGCAGCTTGACATTGATGCGGCTGAGACCGGAGGACACATGGATAAAATCCGTACTGATCCCCCTCTCCTTTAAAAGACGGACAATTTCCTGTCCGGTAAAGCCTGCCACAAACCCAAGCGCGGTATTCTCACAGCCCAGATTTTTCAGGACCATGGAGACATTAATCCCCTTGCCTCCGGGAAAAATCGCCTCTCCACTCGTCCGGTTCACGGCCCCGGCCTTGAAATCCTTCACCGTGACGGTGTAGTCCAGGGACGGATTAAAGGTTACGGTATAAATCATTGCTTTCACCTCCACAAAAAGATCCGATGATACACCGCTCTTTTCTAGTATTGCCATTTTTTTGAAA
>CAZNQZ010000141.1:0-5725 GCA_964575245.1 uncultured Lachnobacterium sp.
TCAAGGTACGGTTTTCGTTGCAAATAATTCAAATCGCAACTTCGACATCATATCACGCAATATTTTTTCTGTCAATACATTTTTTAGAAAAAAAGGAATTTTTTTTTAGAAAAAGAGCGGAGAAGGAGGGATTTGAACCCTCGCGCCGGTTTCCCGACCTATACCCTTAGCAGGGGCACCTCTTCGGCCTCTTGAGTACTTCTCCAAAGTTTTTCTAAGTTATAAAATTGTCCACTTACGTGACGCTTATACATTTTACTAAAATTTTTCTTTTTTGTCAACTATTATTTTTATTCTTGTTAAAAATTCTGTACAGATTTAAGGGTGAACCATCTCATAGAGATTATTCCCCTCCCGGTCGATCACGACAATCACCGGAAAATCCTCCACATAGAGTCTGCGGATGGCCTCTGCCCCCAGATCATCGTAGCATAATACCTCAGACTGCTTGATGCACTTTGACAGGAGCGCACCGGCGCCACCCACCGCCGCAAAGTAGACGGCTTTGTTGCGTATGATCGCGTCAATCACCTCCGGAGAACGCCTTCCCTTGCCGATCATTGCCTTTTCTCCCAGATCTAAGAGCTTGGGTGCATATTTATCCATGCGGGTTGCGGTGGTCGGTCCGGCGGAGCCAATGGGGCGTCCCTCTCTGGCCGGAGACGGTCCCATATAGTAAATCGTGGCGTCTTTAATATCAATCGGGAGTTCCTCTCCCCTGTCCAGCGCCTCAATCATGCGTTTGTGGGCGGCATCCCTCGCCACATAAATATCCCCTGTAATGTATACATAATCACCGCTTTTTAAACCTGCGGTTACTATTTCGGTAATTGGTGTCTGAATATATTTGTCCGTTGAATGTTTCTTGTCTGCCATTTTTAATCCTTCTGCTTCAATTTTTACTTTTCTTTCTCAATCGCTTCTTTTTCTAGTGCAGCGATTTTGTGATATAGAGTTCCACCCACTTGACGATAAAATATAACTCTATCAAACAAATAATTGCAGTTCCCGCACTGATGCCTAATTCTTCCAGCATGACTCCGGCCTCGTCTTTATAAACAGTAAGTAAATACTCAGATTTCCCTCACTGCGTGCCGGTTCACATGACAGCAGATATTGACTGCCACGGGAAGTCCCGCAATGTGGGTGGGAAATGTGTTGATATTCACAGCGAGCGCCGTGGTTGTTCCGCCCAATCCCCCCGGCCCGATGCCAAGACCGTTGATTTTATCGAGCAGTTCCTGTTCCATCTGTGCCACATATGGGATGTCTGAGTGTTCTCCTATCGGGCGGGTCAGTGCCTTCTTTGCAAGCAGGGCGCATTTTTCAAAGGTTCCTCCGATCCCGACTCCGACCACCATGGGGGGACAGGCGTTTGGCCCTGCATCCTTTACTGCGGTCAGTATTGCATCCTTCACACCCTCAATTCCGTCCGCGGGCTTCAACATGAATATCCTGCTCATATTTTCACTGCCAAATCCCTTTGGGGCAAAGGTAATCATTACTTTATCTCCCGGCACAATGGAATAGTAAATCACTGCCGGCGTGTTGTCCTTCGTGTTCTCCCGCAAAATGGGGTCACCCACTACAGATTTGCGCAGATATCCTTCCGTGTAGCCCTGCCGCACCCCCTCGTTGATCGCATCCTCGAGGGGCGCCCCGACAAAATGGACATCCTGCCCGACCTCCACGAAGAATACGGCCATCCCGGTATCCTGACAGATCGGAATCATTTCCTCCCCCGCAATCTTTAAATTCTCCTGGAGCTGATGTAATATTTTAGAGCCGAGCTCTGATTGTTCCGTATCTGCCGCCCTTTTCATGGCGTCTGCCATATCCGGAGAAAGGAAATGATTCGCATCAATGCACATTTTCTTCACGTTGTCTGTAATTTGTTTTGTGTCAATTTCTCTGATCATACGCTCCGCACACCATCTTGTCTTCTAAATCTACTATTCTTCAACAGGGGTATCCCCATTTTCTAAAGGATTTTCTGATTCCTCATCCTTTGCCTCCTCCGGCGGCATCAGAGACTTATCCTCCACAACCCGCGCAATACTGGCCACCGTAATATCTTCCCTGAGATTGATGAGCTTCACGCCGGACGTAATGCGCCCAAGCAGAGCCGTATCGCTCACTCTGATCCGTATGATAATGCCTTCTGTCGTGATCAACATGATCTCGTCTTCTACTGCAACGGATTTCACGCCGATCAAATTGCCGGATTTCTCCGTAATCTTGTAATACTTAATTCCCTTTCCACCGCGGTTCTGTACCGTAAATTCCTTAATGAGCGTACATTTTCCAAGACCGCGCTCCGACACGATCATAACGGAATCCCCCTGGGATGCCATCTGCATGGCAATCACTTCATCCCCCACAGCGAGATTCATGCCGATTACTCCCATTGTGGTACGCCCCGTACTGCGAACGTCCGTCTCCTTAAAGCGGATGCACTGCCCGTATTTTGTGAAGAGGAAGATATCCTCCGTGTTGTCTGTAATTTTGACCTCAATCAGCTTGTCATCATCCCGCAGGCTGATGGCGGCAAGCCCGGTTTTCCGAATATTTTCATAATCCCGGACGGGCGTTTTCTTGACAATCCCGTTCTTGGTCGCCATAAACAAATACTTTCCGTCCTCATACTGCTTGATCGGAATAACTGCCGTAATTTTTTCCTCCGGCTGCAGCGGAATCAGATTGATAATAGCTGTACCGCGGGAGGTCCGGCCCGCCTCCGGAATTTCGTATGCCTTGATCCGGTATACGCGCCCCATATTGGTAAAGAACATGAGGTAGTGATGGGAGGTCGTCATGAGCATTTCCGCGATGTAGTCATCCTGAATGGTCTCCATACCCTTGATGCCCCTGCCCCCGCGGTGCTGGCTCTTAAAATTATCCGTCCCCATGCGCTTGATGTAACCGACCTTCGTCATAGTAATGACTGTATTAGTCTCCGGAATCAGATCCTCCATTGAAATATCAAACACATCATAGCCGATCTGTGTCTTTCTCTCGTCGCCGTATTTATCCGCAATTTCAAGAATCTCCGTGCGGATCACTGCCAGAAGCTTCTTCTCGTCCGCGAGAATCGCCTTCAGCTCCTCAATCTTTGCCATGAGATCCCGGTACTCTTTTTCGAGCTTTTCTCTCTCCAATCCGGTCAGTGCGCGCAGCCGCATGTCCACGATTGCCTGAGACTGCGCATCGGAAAGCCCGAAGCGCTCCATCAAAGCTGCTTTTGCGTCCGCGGTCGTCCGGCTTCCCCGAATAATCGCAATGACTTCATCAATATTGTCCAACGCAATGATTAAACCCTGTAAAATGTGGGCTCTCTCCTCCGCCTTGTTCAGATCGTAGCGGGTGCGCCTTGTAACAACCTCCTTCTGGTGTAACAGGTAATTGTTGAGCAAGTCATATAAATTCAAAATCTTTGGCTCATTGTTCACAAGAGCAAGATTAATCACGCCGAAAGTATCCTGCAGCTGAGTGTGCTTGTAGAGGAGGTTTAACACGACGCTCGGGTTTACATCCCGCCTCAGCTCGATCACAACCCGCATACCCTCGCGATTAGACTCATCCCGCAACTCTGTGATCCCGTCAATGCGCTTTTCTTTATGTAGATCCGCAATTTTTTCGATCAGGCGCGCTTTGTTCACCAGATAGGGGAGCTCCGTCACAACGATACGGTTCTTTCCGTTTTCCATGGGCTCAATGTCTGTAACCGCCCGGACAACGATCTTGCCGCGGCCAGTGCGGTATGCTTCATTGATCCCGGAGGTGCCCAGAATTATGCCTCCCGTGGGAAAGTCAGGCCCCTTTATAATAGACATCAGCTCATCAATGTCCGTTTCCCTGTCTTCAATATCGTTGTCAATCAGCCGCACAACTGCGTCAATAACCTCCCTCAGATTGTGCGGGGGAATATTTGTCGCCATACCGACCGCGATACCGGTCGTGCCGTTCACCAGCAAATTCGGATAGCGGGACGGCAGAACGGTAGGCTCCTTCTCTGTCTCGTCAAAGTTCGGAGTGAAATCCACGGTATCCTTGTCGATGTCCTGCAGCAGCTGCATGGAAATTTTGGACAGACGTGCCTCTGTGTACCTCATTGCGGCTGCGCCATCTCCATCCACCGACCCAAAATTGCCGTGACCGTCCACGAGAGGATAACGGGTTGACCAGGGCTGAGCCATATTTACCAGAGCCCCGTAGATTGAGCTGTCTCCATGGGGATGGTATTTACCCATGGTATCTCCCACGATACGGGCACATTTCCTGTGAGGCTTGTCCGGTGTATTGTTCAGTTCAATCATGGAAAAAAGCACACGCCTCTGCACCGGCTTCAACCCGTCCCTCACATCCGGAAGGGCACGGCTGGCAATTACGCTCATGGCATAATTGATGTAAGAGGTTTCCATGGTTTTTTTCAGATCTACCTGTTTAATTTGGTCAAAGATTTTGTCATCCAATTCTTATTCCTCTTTTCTAATAGATATCGAGATTCTGGACATATTTGGCATTTGTCTCGATAAATTCCCTGCGCGGCTCCACCTTGTCCCCCATCAGAGTCGTAAAGGTTACATCAATCTCCGACGCGTACTCCTCATCGTAGATCACCTGCTTTAAAATACGCTTTTCCGGGTCCATGGTCGTCTCCCAGAGCTGCTCCGCATCCATCTCGCCCAATCCTTTATAGCGCTGGATCTTGTTATTCTGATCCCTGCCAATCTCGACAAGGATGGAATTCAGCTCCTCGTCACTGTACGCATACCATACGCCTTTATTCTTTTCAATCTTGTACAGCGGCGGAGTCGCAAGGTACACATGTCCCTGCTTGATGAGCTCCGGCATAAACCGGTACAGGAAAGTCAGCATCAGAGTCGCAATGTGCTCCCCGTCCACGTCGGCATCCGTCATAATAATCACTTTATTATAGCGCAGCTTGGAGATATCAAAATCCTCATGGATTCCGGTTCCAAAGGCGGTAATCATCGCTTTGATCTCCGCATTGTCATAAATACGGTCCAGCCTTGCCTTCTCCACATTCAGAATTTTTCCGCGCAGCGGCAGAATCGCCTGCGTCGCACGGCTCCTGGCAGTCTTTGCCGATCCCCCGGCGGAATCTCCCTCCACAATGAATATTTCACAGTTTTCCGGATTTTTATCCGAACAGTCGGCGAGCTTGCCGGGAAGAGCTGTTCCATCGAGAGCTGTCTTCCTTCTCGTCAAATCCCTTGCCTTCCGCGCAGCCTCTCTGGCTCTCTGGGCGAGAAGAGACTTCTCACAGATGTTTCTGGCAATGTCCGGATTCTGCTCCAGAAAATAGGTCAGCTTCTCCGTCACCACAGAATCCACAGCCCCTCTGGCCTCGCTGTTTCCAAGTTTTTGCTTGGTCTGACCCTCAAACTGAGGCTCCTCAATCTTAATGCTGATAATCGCAGTCAAACCTTCCCGGATGTCATCTCCGGTTAAGAGCGGATCGTTCTCCTTTAAAATCTTATTATCCTTCGCATAGGCATTGAAGGTTCTGGTCAGTGAATTGCGGAACCCGGCCAGATGCGTGCCTCCCTCCGGCGTAATAATGTTGTTGACAAAGCTGAAGGTAGAGTCGTTGAACGAGTCGTTGTGCTGCATCGCAACCTCTACATATACATTGTCCTTCGTCCCCTCGCAGTAGATCACCTCATTGTACAGAGGGTCCTTTCCCCGGTTTAAATACTGC
>CAZNQZ010000142.1:0-5694 GCA_964575245.1 uncultured Lachnobacterium sp.
GCATGTGAAGGGTAAAAGTAAAGATAGGCATGAATAAAAAGGAATTTGCAGAAATTAAAAGACGATTTAAAAAAGAAACGGCCACGTTTACGCGCGTGGCCGGCTGTTATGTTGACGGTAATCACAATAAGGTCTGCAGGATCGGAAGTACGTTTCTGAATTTAGAGGACGAGGAGCTCTACAAGTATCTGGAGATCGCGGGCAAGGCGCTGTCCGGTACAGTCGGCAACAACCTGCTCGAGCTGCAGTTCCCGACACAGGAGGAGGAGCCCGGCGGACGCCAGCAGATTCTCATGGCGCTCAGGGCGACCGGGCTGAAGGACGAGGCGCTGCTGGATGCCTATTACGATCTCGTTATCGACACCTACGACCATGCGGGAAACTATCTGATCCTGCTCTTTCATGACGTCTACGATGTGATGACGAAAACCAGCGATCACCGCAGTCTGGACGAGTCGGAGGAGGTGTACGAGTATCTGATCTGCGCAATCTGTCCGGTGGAGCTCTCCAAGCCGGGGCTGGGGTATCTGGAGGAGGAGCAGCGCATCGGACCCCGCATCCGCGACTGGATTGTGGGCGCGGTGGACACGGCGTTTCTGTTTCCGGCATTTACAGATCGCAGTGCCGACATCCACTCTGCGCTCTTTTACACAAAAAATACGAAAGAGCCGCACTCAGAGTTTATGGAAAACGGCTTGGGATGCGGCGCCAGGCGCACGGCGACGGAGCAGAAGATGGCATTTCACTCGATCGTGCGCAACGTTCTGGGAGCGGAGGATGAGCACACAGAGGAGGTTCTTTTGGACATGCAGCAGAGTCTGAGCGACATGCTGGACGAGTTCGGGGAGACGCACGACGAGGAGGATGTGTTTCTGCTCGATCAGGCGGTTGTGCAAAAGCTCATGGAGGAGAGCCGCATTCCGGAGGAGAAGGCGGAGCGAATCGAAAAATACGTGGAGGAGGCATTCGGGGACGAGGCCCCGGCCGCGGAGCATCTGATTGACAGCAAGGCGCTGGCCCAGAATGAGCTGAGAGCGGAAAAGCACGCGCTGGAGGATCAGGTGGGGAGTTTGACCATGCAGCTCAGCCGAAAGGAGGATGAGCTGCAGGAGCACGCGGCGAAGCTCGCGGAAAAGCAGGAGGAGATCGATCAGTATACCTCGGAGGCGAAGACCTATGATGTGGTGCTGCGCGTCAGGCCGGAGAAGGCGTCCCAGATTCGCTCGCGGGTGATCGACGGGCAGAAGTGTCTGGTGATTCCCATGGCAGAGGATGAGCACGCGGCCATCAACGGCGTGAATACCACGGTGTAGCCCATGGTGATCGGTATTGTCGCGCATGTGGACGCGGGAAAAACCACATTGTCCGAGGCCATATTGTACCTGACAGGGCAGATCCGCAATCTCGGGCGCGTGGATCATCAGGATGCCTATCTGGATACCGACGCGCAGGAGAGAGAGCGGGGGATCACGATTTTTTCCAAGCAGGCGCGTTTTCAGCTCGGGGAGCATGAGTTCACGCTGGTGGATACACCGGGGCATGTAGATTTTTCGTCGGAGATGGAGCGCGTCCTTCAGGTGCTGGACTATGCGCTTCTCGTGATCAGCGGGACGGACGGCGTGCAGGGGCATACCCGCACGCTCTGGAGGCTGTTGCGGCACTATGAGGTGCCGACTTTTTTATTTATCAACAAGATGGATCTCGCCGGGGCGGATCGGGAAATGCTCATAAAATCGCTGCAGAGCGGGCTTTCGGATGCCTGCGTGGACTTTGCGGGGATGCCGGACGCGGAAGGCGGGGCCGGGGAGGAGACCTCCGGATGGTATGAGAATCTCGCCGTATGCGGCGAGGATTTTTTGGAGGAATACCTGAATTCGCAGGAGATATCCCCGGAGCACATCCGGCACGCGGTCGCGGAGAGACGGCTGTTCCCCTGCTTTTTTGGCTCGGCGCTCAAAACGGATGGCGTGCGTGAGCTGTTGGACGGGCTTGCCCGCTATACCGTAATCAGGGATTATCCGCAGGAATTTGCGGCGCGGGTCTACAAGATCGGCAGGGATGCGCGGAATGTGCGCCTGACCTACCTGAAGGTGACCGGAGGCGCGCTGCATGTAAAGGACAGAGTGAGCGTTGTCGGCGGGGAGGAGAAGGCTGACCAGATCCGGCTCTATTCCGGAGAAAGGTTTGAGACCGTGGATGAGGTGCAGGCGGGGGAGGTCTGCGCCGTGACCGGCTTTACCTCCACCTATCCGGGGCAGGGGCTGGGCGCAGAGGAGCGCACGCAGACGCCGGTGCTTGCGCCGGTGATGAATTACCGGATTGCGTTTCCGGCCGAAGTGAGCCCGGTGGAGATGATGGGCAAACTCCGCGAGCTGGAGGAGGAGGACCCGCAGCTGCACATTTTATGGAAGGAAGAGCTGCAGGAGATCCGCGTGCAGATGATGGGGCAGGTGCAGATCGAGGTGCTCACCCGCCTGATCCGGGAGCGCTTTGGCGTGACGGTAGTGTTTGAGCAGGGGCATATTGTCTACAGGGAGACAGTTGCAAAACCGGTAGAGGGTATCGGACACTTTGAACCCCTGCGGCATTACGCGGAGGTGCATCTTCTGATAGCGCCGGGGGAGCCGGGCAGCGGTGTGCAGGTGGAGAGCGCCTGCAGCGAGGATGTGCTGGACCTTAATTGGCAGCGTCTGATCGCATCGCATGTGGAGGAGCGGGAGCACCCAGGCGTCCTGACAGGGTCGCCGCTCACAGACGTGAAAATTACAATACTGACCGGGCGGGTGCACAATAAACACACGGAGGGCGGGGACTTTCGGCAGGCAACGTACCGCGCCATCCGGCAGGGCCTCAAATCCACGGAATGTGTGCTGCTTGAGCCGTGGTATGCCTTCGTGCTCGAGGTCCCCGGGGAGAACGTCGGCCGCGCGATGAGCGATGTGAAGAAGCGCTTTGGAACCTTCGAGCCGCCGGAGTTTGTGTCCGGGCCGCAGGGAGAAAGGGCGATTTTGCGCGGCACGGCGCCGGTTGCTACAATGCAGGATTACATGGCGGAGGTTCACGCCTACACGAAGGGAATGGGAAATCTGGCGCTGGAGGTGTCCGGCTATGATGTCTGTCACAACAGCGAGGAGGTGATTGCCGCTGCGG
The DNA here is from genome assembly GCA_964575245.1 of uncultured Lachnobacterium sp. Lineage (GTDB taxonomy): Bacteria > Bacillota > Clostridia > Lachnospirales > Lachnospiraceae > Roseburia. The sequence goes on from CAZNQZ010000142.1 coordinate 3,151, forward strand.
CCTATGACAGCGAAGCGGACGTCGCGAATCCAACGGGATCGGTATTCTGTGCCCATGGGGCAGGATTTGTGGTTCCGTGGGACGAGGTGGAAAAAAACATGCATTTAGAGCGGGCGTATATCCCCGGAGAGTACGGCCCGCAGGACGGGAGGAGCTATCGGACGGATGCGGCGGTCAGCGCCGGGGAGGCGGAGCGCCTGTCCGGTGTGCGCCGAAGGAAAAGCTGGGAAAAAACCGTTGGCTCCATGAGCTCTCTTGAGCTGGACAGGGAGCTTGCGGACGTTTATGCCAGAGAGTTCGGCATGAGCCGTGAGGACATGGAGGAAGCCGGGCGCAAAAAGTGGGGCGGGGGAATGAAGCAAAAGCCGAAGGCTCCTTCCGTGAAGCTTGACAAAAAGGGAAATCCGATTTATCCCGCCAAGGGGGCGGAGCAGCGGCTTCTCATCGTGGACGGCTACAATATTATATTTGCGTGGAAGGAGCTTGCGGAGCTCTCGCGCATCAACATTGATTCCGCGAGGGATCGCCTCAAGGACATTCTATGCAACTATCAGGGCTTTGAGGGCTGCCGCGTCGTCCTTGTGTTTGACGCCTACCGGATCAGGGACAATTCCGGAAGGAAGGAATTTTACGACGGCCTTGCCCGCTCCATGGAAAGAGCGGGCAAGGCGCCGGGGATCGAGGTGGTGTACACCCGCACGGACGAGACGGCGGATGCCTATATCGAGCGTCTGGTGCATCTGGAGCGGGAGCGTTACCGGATTACCGTGGCGACCAACGACGCGATGGAGCAGCTGACCATCATGAGCCAGGGAGCGCTGCGCATGTCCGCAAAGAATCTTGCAGAGGAGATTGCACGGGTGGAAAATCTATGGTAAAATATTAAGATAAAGAATGAGCAGGGGATGAGGTGGTATGTACACATTCTTTTTTGCGGCAGGAATTGTCGTGATTATCATGATTATCATATCTATGCTGATTTTGCAGTCCGCAGACGCTTCCAAAGAGCAGAAGCTGATGCTTTTTTTCCTGTGCGGCTCTCTCCTGCAGAATGTAGGCTATCTCTTAGAGCTCACGTCGGGGAATATGGAGGCTGCTCTTGTGGCGGTAAAGGCACAATACCTCGGATCTTCCTTTGTACCGCTGGTATATTGTTGCTTTCTGCACAATTACTGCTATCGGAAGATGCCGGAAAAGCTGGTTTACGTGTTGATGATTGCAGACGGCCTCACACTGATGTCTGTGCTTTTCTGTGAAAGAACGAAGCTTTATTACAGTGAGATCCAGTGGATCAGCGAGGAGGGGGGCCGGAGCTATCTGCGGCTTGCGCCGGGACCGATGTATATTGTGTTTCTCATTTTGGGCTGCACAATTCCGCTGTTGCTGTCGATACGCATCCTGCTCAAAACGATTCTTTCCTCTCCGGAGCACGCGCAGATCAGGGAGTATAAGAGCATCATGGTGCTCTCGATTATGCCGTTTGCGGCTCTTTTATTGTATATGGTCAAATTGACCGGAGGATATGACCCGACGCCGGTGACCATGGGGTTAATGCTCTCCAGCGTACAGATCCTTATCTGGAGCCGCAGGAATTACGATTTTCGGCATCTGGCTGCGGAGGCCGTGCTTCAGAGTATCAGCGGAGGCGTCCTTGTGTTGGATGAGCACAGGCGGATAGTCAGCTACAACCGGATGGCACGCAATATATTTGTGACACTGTCCCCGCAGGTACTCGGGGATTACGTGGATAAAATCGGAGAATTTCGAGAGGAAATGCTGGATGCGGATCATAAGACCGCGCTTTATCTCAACGAACGCTATTATGAGTGCCAGTGCAAAAAAATGTACAGCAGCCGGGGGGCGCTGGAGGGGTACACGATTCTGGTACTGGACGTCACGGACACCAGAAATTATATCGAGGAAATTAAGCTGATCCGGGAGCAGGCAGAACAGGCGAATGTGGCGAAGAGCGAATTTCTCGCTAATATGTCTCATGATATCCGGACGCCGATGAATGCGATCACCGGATTAAGCGATATTCTCATTGAGGAGAGCAGGGGAAGAAAACTTTACACCTATGCGAGGGACATTAAGTCTGCGGCGAAGAATCTGCTTGCGATTATCAATGACATTCTCGACCTGTCCAAGGTGGAGGCGGGGAAGATGGAGCTGGCGCTCGAAAACTACTATGTGAAAGCGGCAGTCGGAGAGGTGGTGGGCATGATGGATGTGGCGGCTGCTCAGCATGGACTGGAGCTTCAGTACGAGTACGACCCGTCGATGCCCTGCCAGTATTATGGCGACGAGGGCAGGATACGCCAGATCCTGATCAATCTTCTGAACAACGCGATCAAGTTTACTAAGAGCGGATATGTGAAAATTACGGTGTCCGGTATTCCCGGCGCTGCGGAGGACGAAGAAATTCTGGAGTTTCAGGTAAAGGACACCGGCTGCGGAATACGCGAGGAGGATCTGGAAAAAATTTTTGACAACTTTCAGCAGCTGGATTCTAAGCGGAGCCGTATCGTGGAGGGAACCGGGCTG
>CAZNQZ010000143.1:0-5604 GCA_964575245.1 uncultured Lachnobacterium sp.
AGGGGAGATTCTTCGCCCCTGCTCGCCGCGCGGCCCGCATCCGGCATTGCCGGAAGTATTCCTTTTGCGGGCCTGTGCATATAAAAAATAGCCATAGGGGTTCTATGGCTATTTGCGGAAACTGCTGTTTTATTTTACTTCCACCAGATCATATTTACGGCTTCCAAATCCCAATTCCGCCGCCGCCTCTATTGTATGCACGCCGTTTTTGCTCTCGATGCGCTCCAGCAGATGGTCCCTTCCAGGGTCGTCCTTCGCCTGATAGACCAGATCCAGACAGGCCTGATCAATGGCGACGGGGTCTAAGGATACCAGGATGCCGATGTCCTTCATGCACGGGTCTTCCGCCACCGCGCAGCAGTCACAGTCCACGGACATGTTTTTCATCACATTTACATAAACCGCCTCGCCCTTAAAATAGGAAACGACGGAGGACGCCGCGTCCGCCATGGACTCCAGAAAAGCGTCATGGTCGGCAGTCCAGAACTCCTCCGGCTTTCCCGCTCCGTGGATGTAGGCTTTTCCATAAGAGGAGGCAATGCCGATGGACAGCTGCTTGATTGCTCCGCCGTATCCTCCCATGGGGTGTCCTTTGAAATGGGAAAGTACCAAAAGAGAATCGTAAGCTGCCAGATGTTTCCCTACATAGTTTGTTTTGATCTGTTTCCCGTCGGGGATCGCAAGCTCCATATCCGGACCCTCCGCGTCCAGAATATCCACCTGAAAACAGCTGCTCCATCCGTGTTCTTCCATAGTTTTCCAATGCTTTTCCGTGGTGTTTCGGCTCCCCTCATAGGCCGTGTTGCACTCGGTCACCGTGCCGTTTACAAATTCTACCACCGGCTTCCAGAACTCCGGTTTCAGAAAGTTCTGGTTCCCGCTCTCCCCGGAATGGACCTTGACTGCAACCTTACCGGAGAGAGTTTTGCCGGCCATCCGGTAAAGCTCCAATACCTTTTCCGGCGTAATTGTTTTTGAAAAATATACCTTTGCTCCCATAGCAGCTACCTCCTGAACCATGAATCGTATTATATATCCCCGGTAATTCCCGATTAATCATAGTATACCACGAAACTGGGAATCTTCAATATTTTTTAGGGCTTGACAAGCGGCTTTGTTTCACATATAATAAGGGAAATTTATCATGCTAACGAATTATCACGTTATCACTGTATTGTAATAAAGTAAAGAGGGGAGATTATGAAAAACCAGATGCTGCATACGCCGGACGGCGTGCGGGATATCTATAACGGAGAGTGCAGCCGCAAGCTGCTTTTGCAGGAGAGGCTCCACAACGTCCTTCTCACATACGGCTATCAGGATATCCAGACACCAACCTTTGAATTTTTTAATGTTTTTGGAAGGGAGGTCGGGACGACACCCTCAAAGGATCTTTATAAATTTTTTGACAAGGAGGGCAACACGCTGGTACTGCGCCCGGATTTCACTCCATCCATCGCAAGGAGCGCCGCGCGCTATTACACGGAGGAGGACATGCCGGTCAAGCTCTGTTATATGGGCAATACCTTCATCAATTCTTCCGACTATCAGGGGAGGCTCAAGGAGAGCACGCAGTGCGGTGTGGAAATGATCGGGGATTCCAGTGTGGAGGCGGACGCGGAGATTCTTGCCATGGTGGTGGATTCCCTGAAGGCGGGGGGACTCAAGGAATTTCAGATCTCTGTGGGACACGCCCGGTTCTTTCGGGGGCTGGTGCATGCGGCAGGACTCAGCGAAGAGTCGGAGGAGGAGCTCAGGGAGCTGATTTCCAATAAAAATTTTCTCGGTGTCGAGGAGTTTATCGGGACACTAAGGCTTGAGGAGAATCTCAGGCAGCTCTTTCTTCTGCTGGGCAGCTTTGAGACGGACGCAGCCCGGCTTGGCGAGGCAAAAAAACATGCTGTGGGCTATCCGGACATCGGCTCCGCGATCTCAGAGCTGGAGCAGTTGGACGAGCTGTTGCGCGACTACGGGATTGAGCGCTATATTTCCTTTGAGCTCGGTATCAACAGCAGCTACCAATATTATACCGGTATCATCTTTTTCGGATATACCTTCGGTACGGGGGAACCCGTTGTCCGGGGAGGGCGCTATGACCGTCTTCTGGCCCATTTCGGGACGGACGCGCCGTCCATCGGTTTTGGCATTGTGGTAGATCAGCTGATGGCTGCGCTGGCGCGGCAGGGAATCCGGCTGGAGGGGAAGGAGGACACGCTGCTGCTGGCGTACACGAAAGCACACAGCAGGGAAGCGGTTGCGAGGGCGACTCTGCTCAGGGGGCGGGGCCAGCGCGTGAAGACGGTTCTCATGGACGGGGCGCGCACCCGGGAGGATTATCTGGCTTATGCAAAGAAAAATCATCTGGTTCAGGTGGAATTTATGGATGGTGACAAGTGATGGAAGAGAAGAGATATTTGACCTTTGCACTGGGCAAGGGGCGTCTGGCGAGCAGGACGCTGGAGTTATTGGGAAAAATCGGAATTACCTGCGCTGAGATCAGTGATCCAAAGACGCGGAAGCTGATCTTTGTCAACGAGGAGCTGGGGCTTAGATTTTTCCTCGCAAAGGGGCCGGATGTGCCGACCTATGTGGAGTACGGCGCGGCGGACATCGGCGTTGTGGGGAAGGATACAATCCTTGAGGAGGCCAGAAATATCTACGAGGTGCTGGATCTGGGCTTTGGAAAATGCCGGATGTGCATCTGCGGGCCGGGGAGTGCCAGAGAGCTTCTGCAGCATCATGAGCAGATCCGCGTGGCGACGAAATATCCGCGGATTGCGCGGGATTATTTTTACAATAAGAAGTATCAGACCGTGGAGATTATCAAGCTGAACGGCTCCATTGAGCTGGCGCCGATTGTGGGGCTCTCCGAGGTTATCTGTGACATTGTGGAGACCGGAACCACATTGAAGGAGAACGGTCTGGAGGTACTGGAGGAGGTCTGCCCGCTCTCGGCGCGGGTGGTGGTCAACCAGGTCAGCATGAGAATGGAGAATGAGCGGATTACAAAGCTTATCCGCAGGTTAAAGGAGGTTACGGCATGAAGATCATTAAGCTTACCGACGAAAGCGCAAAACAGGTGCTCGCGAAGCTCGCGGGGCGCAGCATCAACAGCTCCGGGGAGTTTGAGGGCAAAGTGAACGCCATCATTGAGGCTGTGCGCGAAAAAGGGGATGAGGCAGTCTTTTCTTTCACGAAGGAGTTTGACGGAGCCGACGTGAAGGCGGGCAATGTCCGCGTGACAGAGGAGGAGGTGAGGGAGGCTTACGGGAATGTGGACAGTAAGCTTTTGAGCGTCATCAGAAAATCTCTGGTAAACATCCGCAAATACCATGAAAAGCAGGTGCAGAATTCGTGGTTTACCACGGAAGACGGCATCATTCTGGGACAGAAGGTCACCCCGCTGGCGACAGTCGGCGTGTATGTGCCGGGCGGCAAGGCCGCCCTGGCGTCCTCGGCGCTGATGAACATCGTTCCGGCCAGAGTGGCTGGCGCGGGCCGCATTGTCATGTGCACGCCTCCGGGCAGGGACGGTAAGATTGCGGCGTCCACGCTGGTTTCCGCGAAGGAGGCCGGGGTAGATGAAATTTACAAGGTGGGCGGAGCGCAGGCGATAGCAGCCATGGCCTTTGGGACGGAGAGCATACCGAAGGTGGATAAAATTGTCGGCCCCGGCAATATCTATGTGGCGCTGGCAAAGAAAGCAGTGTTCGGGTATGTGAGCATCGACTCCATTGCGGGCCCAAGCGAGATTCTTGTGCTGGCGGACGAGAGTGCAAATCCTCGCTACGTGGCGGCGGATCTGCTGTCCCAGGCGGAGCACGATGAAATGGCCTCCGCGATTCTGATTACGACGAGCGGGAAGCTGGCGGAGGCGGTCTCCGCGGAAGTGGACAAATTCGTAGCGGGGCTTTCCAGACGGGAGATTATTCAGAAATCTCTGGATCACTACGGGTATATTCTGGTGGCGCCCGATATGGATGCCGCTGTCGGGACAGCGAACGAGATTGCCTCCGAGCACATGGAGATCATGACAGCAGACGCGTTTCACGTCATGACGAAGGTCAGAAATGCGGGGGCTATCTTTATCGGGGAGTACTCCTCGGAGCCGCTGGGGGATTACTTTGCGGGCCCGAACCACGTGCTCCCCACCAGCGGAACCGCGAAGTTTTTCTCCGCGCTTTCCGTGGATGATTTTGTCAAGAAATCCAGCATCATCTCGTATTCCAGAGAGGCGCTGGAAAAGGTGCACCGGGATATCGAGCAGTTTGCGGAGTGCGAGAAGCTGACGGCACACGCGAACTCGGTCAGAGTCCGGTTTGATGAGCAGTGAGGCGGGGGGATTATGGCAGAGAGAACAGCAGGTTTGGAGCGAAAGACGAAGGAGACGGACATCCGGCTCACCTTAAATCTCGACGGCAGCGGCGCGGCGAAGATCAACACAGGGATAGGATTCTTTGACCATATGCTGGAGGGTTTTGCAAAGCACGGGTTTTTTGACCTTGAGCTGGAGTGTGCGGGTGATCTCGCAGTGGACTGTCACCACAGTATCGAGGACTGCGGGATTGTCCTGGGGGGCGCCATCCGGGAGGCGCTGGGAGACAAGGCGGGAATCCGCCGCTTCGGCAGCTGCACGCTGCCGATGGACGAGACGCTGGTGCTGTGCGCCGTCGATCTGTGCGGCAGGCCGTATCTGAGCTTTGACGGTGCATTTCCCACAGAGCGGATCGGCTATATGGACACAGAGATGGTACGGGAATTTTTCTATGCGGTCTCCTATTCGGCGGGGATGAACCTGCACCTGAAGGTCTTAAACGGCGGAAACAGCCACCACATGGCGGAGGCAATGTTCAAATCCTTTGCGCGCGCGCTGGATGAGGCGGTGACTGTCGATCCGCGGATCGTCGGAATATTGTCAACGAAAGGAAGTTTATAAGCGATGGAACATAAGAATATTGTTGCGACAGTTTACTTAAAAAACGGCAAATCCGTGCGGTCATTGACGGATTTCACGGAGACGGATATGGATGTATTCCAGCTCTGCCAGAACTATAACGACAGCGGGATTGACAAGATTACGATTCTCGATCTTTCTACGGATGACGAGGAGCATGAGCGCAACATTCACACGATCAAGAACATTAACCGCAATATTGAAATTAAGGTGTGCGCGGGCGGCAATATCAACCGGCTCGAGGATGTGCGCAAGTTTCTCTACGCAGGCTGCCTTCAGGTCATCCTAAACGCCTCGAAGCCCTCCAGCATCGGCCTGGCGAGGGAGGCGAGCGAGCGCTTTGGAAAGGACCGGATTTTGGTTTCTGTCAGCAATCTGGACTTCATCTTTAAGAACCGGGAGATACTGGCGGATACCTTTCATGAGATTCATGTGCTTGATGAGTCCATTCTGGATGCGCTGGAAAATCTCACCGGTGTGCCCTATGTGGTGTTTTTGCGCCAGTTTGACTACGACCATGCCGTGAGCCTTTTAAAGCGCAGCAATATCCGCGGAATTACGGGGCCCTACATCACCAGCACGGACACCGACATCATGAAGTTAAAGTCGCGGTTTTCCGGAGAGGGCATCAAGATGTACAACTTTGCCCC
>CAZNQZ010000144.1:0-5552 GCA_964575245.1 uncultured Lachnobacterium sp.
CCGCCCGTGTCAGCTAGTACAATCTGAAAGAGATGTGGAAGAGTCCGAACGGAACGATCCGTGCAATGCTGGACGGAACCGTGTTCCGCGCGCCGATCCTGGTCAAAGGCATCGAGCCGAATGTCAAGACATGGACAAAGCCGATTACGATCGCAAGGCACGCATACGGGGATGTCTACAAGGCGGTGGAGATGAAAATTCCCGGTCCGGGGAAGGTGGAGCTCGTATATACTGCAGAGGACGGGACACAGACGCGGGAGCTGATCCATGAATTTACCGGGGCGGGCGTGGTTCAGGGGCAGCACAACCGCAATGACTCCATCGATAGCTTTGCGCACAGCTGTTTTAAATATGCTTTGGACATAAAGCAGGATCTGTGGTTTGCGACCAAGGACACCATTTCCAAAAAATATGACCACACCTTCAAAGATATCTTTCAGGAAATTTATGACAGGGATTACAAAAAAGCCTTTGACGAGGCGGGTATTACCTATTTCTACACGCTGATCGACGATGCGGTGGCGCGCGTGATGAAGTCGGAGGGCGGGTTTATCTGGGCCTGCAAAAATTACGACGGCGATGTGATGTCCGATATGATCAGCTCCGCCTTCGGTTCACTGGCGATGATGACGTCGGTGCTGGTTTCGCCCCAGGGCTATTACGAGTATGAGGCGGCCCATGGCACGGTACAGCGCCACTATTACAAGCATCTGAAGGGAGAGGAGACCTCAACGAACTCAGTTGCGACGATCTTTGCCTGGAGCGGCGCTTTGAGAAAGCGTGGAGAGCTGGACGGACTCCCGGAACTGGTTCGATTTGCCGGACAGCTGGAGGATGCCTGCGTAAAGACCATAGAGGCGGGAGAGATGACGAAAGATCTCGCTCTCATCACTGCAATCGAAAACCCGACGGTGCTGAACACGGAGGAATTTATCCGGGCGATCCGCAGAAGGCTTGAGGCGTAAAAGGGGACGGGAGGCGCGGCATGAGCAATGAGGATTCATTCAGACAGGCATTGAAAAATAAAAAGGTGCCGATTCTGGTGCTGGATCAGAAGTGGCACCGTCTGTTTGCGGTGCACGGAAAGCCGGAGGAGGTCAGGGAGACCGAGGCGGAGGTCAACCGCCTGCTTGCCCGGCAGGGCAAGCTGAACACGGATCTGAAGGACTGCAAAAAGCTGAAAAACAAGCTGATGTCCGGCATTGTCCAGAACATGGATGAAAACGGCGACTCCTCGAGAAACAAAAAGCTCGAGGAGAGCAAGCGCATGATTGACGAGGCGAATGAGAAGATCGAGGCGTGGGAGGAGGAGCTGGCGGACATCCCGTTTCAGATTCGGGATGCCAACGAGCGCCTGATGCTCTTTAGCATGGACTATTTCTATGATAAGCTTCGTGTGAATGCGGAAGAGTCGAAGGAGATTCAGGAATGGATCGATCAGGTGCGCGTCGATCTGAAGAAGAACATTATCCGCAAGCAGAACTGCGATATCAATAACAGGGAGATCTATGTATATCTGCACGATATTCTCGGCGCGGATGTTCTGGATCTCTTTGATTTAAAGTACGAGAGTGCTCAGGAAGAGGAGCAGAGAGAGAAGGAGCAGCCGAAACAGGAGCAGAAGGAGGAGGAAAAGCAGGAGCAGCCGGAAGGAGGTGCCGATTCTTGAAATACCTTGTGACGGGGAAGGAAATGAAGCTCTACGACGAAAATACATCCACTCATTTTCATGTGCCCGAGCTGGTGCTCATGGAACAGGCGGCGCTTGGGTTCGTCCGCGAGCTTTTTTCCCTGGAGGAGAGAGAACACAGACATTGGGAGCGGGCGCTGATTCTCTGCGGCGGAGGCAACAATGGCGCGGACGGCCTGGCAGTTGCGCGTCTTTTGTCCCAGCGCTGCCGCAGGGTGGCTGTCCTTCTGTGCGGGGAGGGGGCAGGGCATTCTACCTCGGCATCCTACCGCGTGCAGAGAGAAATCTGTGAGGCATATGACATTCCCATCGCGCCTGAATTTCCGGAGGATCAGGAATTTGACCTGATTGTGGATGCTGTGTTCGGGACAGGGCTTTCGCGCGGAGTGGAGGGGGCGCTTGCGGGCATTCTGGAGCGGGCGAACGCGGCGGACGCGTGGCGTGTGGCGCTTGACATCAGCTCCGGAATTCTCGCGGACAGCGGTGCTGTGCCGGGCGCGGCCTTTTTGGCGGACGACACGATCACCTTTTCCTTCGGAAAGCTGGGGCAGTTTCTATGGCCCGGAAATGAGAGGAGCGGTGCTGTGCACATCGTCCCGATCGGCATCACGGAGGAGAGCTTTCTCGGGACAAAACCGGGGGTAATCGCGCTGGAGCAGGGCGATCTCGCGCTCCCCGGACGGCGGGCGCACTCGAATAAGGGAACCTATGGCAGGCTTCTGGTGATTGCGGGCTCGGTCAACATGGCGGGAGCGGCAGTCTTGTGTGCTTTGGCGGCGTACCGCGCCGGCTGCGGCCTGGTCCGGGTGCTCACAGCGGAGGAGAACCGGGTTATCATCCAGTCGGCCCTGCCGGAGGCGGTGCTTTCCACCTACGGAAGCAGGATTGACGAGGCGCAGACAGCGCAGGAGCTTCGCGGTGCGGACGCCGTAGTCATCGGCCCGGGCATTGGGAGGGACAGGCGCGCGCAGGAGCTTTTGACTGCGGTTCTGCGCTGCGCGCGGACGCCGCTGGTGCTGGACGCCGACGCGCTGAATCTTTTGGCGGAAAATGAGAAGCTGATTGCCGCCCTGCCGGAGCGTGCCATTCTCACTCCCCATCTGGGGGAGATGGCGCGGCTCACCGGAAAAAGTGTGGCGTTTCTGCAGGAGCACCTGTGCGACGCGGCGGCGGAATTTGCCCATAAATACAGCGCGATCTGCGTGCTCAAGGATTTTCGGACCGTCACTGCGCTGCCGGAGGGCCCGTGTTTCCTGAATCTCTCCGGCAATCCCGGCATGGCAACCGCGGGCAGCGGGGATGTGCTCGCCGGGATGATCGGGAGCCTTCTGGCCCAGGGGATGGCTGCGGAGCAGGCGGCTGCCCAGGGGGTACTATGGCATGGGCTGGCGGGGGACACCGCTGCGGAGCGTGTCGGAATGCGCGCGATGATGGCAACGGATATCGTGGACGGGATGCAGAGATACAGCAGCGCAGGAGGGAGAGTATGAGAATCATTACGATCAGCCGTGAATTCGGCTCAGGCGGTCGGGAGCTTGGAAAGCGTCTCGCGGATCTTATGGGGTTTGATTATTACGACAGTGAGATTATCTCTGCCGTTTCAAAGAGCAGCGGGCTTGACATTAACTATGTGGAGAGTAAACTGCAGGGCCATGGATGGCAGGATTTCCCCATTACCTTTCGGGGAACGATCGGCTCTGCGGGCTATGTGCAGTCGAGCAGGGTGAATCTGCTGCTCCATCAGAAAAAGGTTATTGAGGGAATTGCAGCACTTGACAAAGACTGTGTGATCGTCGGAAGAAACGCGGATGTGATACTGGAGAGCTGTCATCCCTTCAACATTTTTGTGTGCGCCGATACGGAGGCGAAGGTGAAGCGCTGCATGGAACGGGCCGGACAGGAGGAGCATTTCACGCGAAAGGAGCTGATCCGGGAGATGAGGCGGATTGATAAAATGCGTTCCCAGACCAGGGAAATCATTTCAGGGGCGCCGTGGGGACAGTGCGAGGCCTATCACCTGACGGTCAATACCAGCAGCTGGAGCATCAGGGATTTGGCGCCGGCCTGTGCGGAATTCGCGGATCGCTGGTTTAGGAGGGGGACACAATGAACATTCAGCTTTCCGATCATTTTACCTACAGAAAACTGATAAAATTTACGCTTCCGTCTATTGGAATGATGATATTTACATCCATTTACAGCGTTATTGACGGCTTTTTTGTGTCGAATTTTGCAGGCAAGACGCCCTTTGCGGCTATCAATCTGATTATGCCGGTCCTCATGATTCTGGGAACCGTCGGATTTATGTTTGGCACAGGCGGCACGGCGATTGTTGCAAAGACCTATGGGGAAGGAGACAGGGAGAGGGCGAACAGGTATTTTTCACTGTTTGTCTATGTGGCCTTTGTGCTGGGCGTTATTTTGGCGGCGCTTGGATTTGTCTTTATCCGGGAGATTGCCACAATGCTGAACATATCGGGAGAATTGCTGGACAATTGCGTCCTGTATGCCCGGATTATACTGGCGGCGCTCCCCTTTTTTGTGCTGCAGATGATGTTTCAGAGCTTCTTTGTAGCGGCGGAAAAGCCGCAGCTTGGGCTTACCGTCACGCTTGCCGCAGGTGTGACCAATATGATCGGGGACGCCGTTTTGGTGATCCTTCTGCCGCAGGAATACAAGCTGGCGGGCGCAGCCATTGCCACTGCAATGAGCCAGGTCGTCGGCGGAGTGATTCCCCTGTTTTATTTTTTTAGAAAAAACAGCAGCGTTCTTCATCTCGGGAAGACAGAGTTTGAGGGCAGGATGATTGTAAAAGCCTGCACAAACGGCTCATCGGAATTTATGAGCAATGTCTCCATGAGTCTTGTGGGAATTCTTTACAATTTTCAGCTCATGAAATATGCCGGGGAAAACGGTGTCGCTGCCTACGGAGTCATGATGTATGTCAGCATGATTTTTTCGGCTGCGTTCATCGGGTATTCGGTCGGCACCGCCCCGATTGTCGGGTATCACGACGGCGCAAAAAATTATTCCGAGCTGAAGGGATTACTGCGCCAGAGTATAACGATGATCGGCATATTCGGTATTGGCATGGTGCTGCTGGCGGAATTGCTCGCTGTGCCGCTGGCGCATATTTTTGTGGGATATGACGCGGGGCTTATGGAGCTGACGGTTTCCGGATTCCGTATTTTTGCTCTTTCCTTTGCATTTATGGGCTTTGGTATTTATGTGTCCGGTTTTTTTACCGCTTTAAATGACGGAAAGGTATCCGCGGTTATTTCCTTTCTGCGGACGCTTGTCTTCCAGAGCGCTGCAATCATATTTTTACCGCTCATTTTAGAAATTGCCGGTGTCTGGATTTCCGTAGTGGTTGCCGAGTTTATGGCAGTGGTGCTGGGGGCGGTATTTCTGGCCGCAAAGAGGGAGAAATATCATTATTGACGAAAAGGCGAATTTGGATTTTTAGTTGTCAAAATGAAAAAGTATTGTCGAATGCCTGTGTTTTGGCTATAATATATATGATACAAAGGGCAAAATATCTTTTGACCCTCGATATATATAGCGAAGGGGGATAAGAAATATGGATGCTGCAAGGCAGTTAAAATATTATACAATAGATGATATTTATAATCTTCCGGATGGACAAAGAGCAGAATTGATTGATGGGGAGATATATATGATGGCTACGCCTAATAGAGTCCATCAAAAATTTGTTATGGCATTATCAAACAGTATTTTTAATTACATTCAAAGTAATAATGGAGATTGCGAAGTATATCCAGCACCATTTGCCGTATTTTTGAATCATAATAATGAAATCTATCTTGAGCCTGATATTTCTGTAATTTGTGACAAGAACAAA
>CAZNQZ010000145.1:0-5548 GCA_964575245.1 uncultured Lachnobacterium sp.
CAGCAGCGGGAGGACGACTCCGCGGATCCCCCGGCGCTGCCCGGAGCCCCCACCACCCTGACCGACAGCGTTGCGGAGGCGGCGAAGGACGCGGACGTGATCTACACGGATGTGTGGGTTTCCATGGGTGAGCCGGAGGAGGTGTGGGCGGAGCGCATCCAGGCGCTCAAGCCCTATCAGGTCAATGCCGCCGTGTTCGACTATGCGAAGAAGGACGCCATCTTCATGCACTGCCTGCCCGCGTTTCATGATTTAAAAACAGAGATCGGAAAATGGGTGTATGAAAAATTCGGCCTCTCCGAGCTCGAGGTCACGGACGAGGTGTTTGAGGGACCGCGCTCGGTGGTGTTTGATGAGGCGGAGAACCGGATGCACTCCATCAAGGCAATTATGAAGGCAACTTTATGAAAGCGGAAATTTTGAGAATGCTTCGGGAATCGGGGGATTACGTTTCCGGGCAGGAGCTGTGCGACCGGCTCGGCGTATCCCGGACGGCGGTCTGGAAGGTGATTCATCAGCTGAAGGAGGCGGGTTACCGGATTGACGCCGCCCAGAATAAAGGCTACCGATTAAAGTCTGCGCCGGACGTAGTGAACGCGCCGGAGCTGGAGAGCCTGAGGGCGACTTCCTGGGCGGGCTGTGAGATCCACTACTTTGACTGTCTGGACTCCACCATCACTAAGGCAAAGGAGCTGGCGGAGGCGGGGCACCCAACCGGCACGCTGGTGGTGGCCGAGCAGCAGACAGCGGGGAAGGGCCGCCGGGGCCGGGGATGGGAAGCGCCTGCGGGCTCAGGAATCTATCTCACGCTGGTTCTTAAACCCGATATCAACCCGAACAACGCTTCCATGCTGACGTTGGTGGCCGCTCTCGCCGTGGCGCGGGCCATCACGGAGGTCACCGGGGAGGCGGCGCAGATCAAGTGGCCGAACGACATTGTCATGAATGGGAAAAAGGTGTGCGGCATTCTGACGGAGATGAGCGCGCAGTTTGACTACATCAGCCATATCGTGATCGGTATCGGGATCAATGTGCACAATGAGAGCTTTCCCGGGGAGATTGCCCATATGGCGGGCTCTCTGTGGACGGAGTGTGGAAAAAGCTTTCACCGTGCGGATATTATTGAGAAGCTTATGGAATATTTTGAGACTTATTATGATCGTTTTTTGGAGACTGAGGATCTTTCGGGCCTGCAGAAGGAGTACAACGCCATGCTGGTAAACATGCACGCGGGAGTGAAGGTTCTGGACCCAAAGGAAACCTTTGAGGGAAAGGCGATGGGCATCACCAAAAGAGGAGAACTGATTGTGGACACATGGGAGTCCCGCAAGCTGGTATCCTCCGGCGAGGTCTCTGTGAGAGGGATATACGGATATGTCTGACTGTGTGACGCTGTGCGTGTCAAACGCATACCGGAAACAATTTTATCTGAGCGAAGCGTTTGAAGGGCTGCCCCAGGCTGTCAAGGACGAACTGAAGGTCATGTGCGTTCTCTACACCGAGGACGTGGGCGGCATATTGGAGCTGTACTTTGACGAGGACGGTTCCCTGCAGTACCGGACGAGCTGTGACGAAGCGGATTTCTTTTACGACGAGATCGGCAGCGTCTTAAAGATTAAGCAGTACCAGAGCGAAAAGAGAGAGCTCATGGAGGCGCTGGAGACCTACTACCGCATCTTTTTTCTGCGGGAGGGGCAGAGTGGGGAGGAATTATGTTACTGACAATTGATGCGGGAAATACCAATATCACCTGCGGCGTGTTTGACGGGGATGAGCTGGCGGCCACCTTCCGGCTGACCACGAAAATGCCCCGGACATCCGACGAGTACGGAATGATCCTCGGCAATCTGCTGGAGCAGAACGAGATTCGGACGGAGGACATCAGCGACGCGATCATCTGCTCGGTGGTGCCGAATATCATGCATTCTCTGGAGGGGGCGCTGATCAAATACTTACATATCACGCCGATTATCGTGGAGGCGGGCATCAAGACCGGCATTCGCATCGTCACGCCGAATCCGCAGCAGATCGGCGCGGACCGCATCGTGGATGCGGTGGGGGCATTTGAGATCTACGGCGGCCCGGTGCTGGTTATCGACTTCGGTACCGCCACGACCTATGATTTTGTTGATGAGGGAGGCTCCTTTCTCGGAGGGATAACCGCGCCCGGCATCCGCATTTCCGCGAGGGCGCTCTGGGAGGATGCGGCGAAGCTGCCGGAGATCGAGATCAAGAAACCGGCGTCCGTACTTGGAAAGGACACGATCACCAGCATGCAGTCCGGGCTCGTGTACGGCCAGATCGGGCAGACCGAGTACATTATCCGGCGGGTGAAGGAGGAGGTCGGCCTGCAAAACGTGAAAACCGTTGTGACCGGCGGACTCGGGCGGATCATCGCGAACGAGACGGACGCGATTGATGTGTATGATCCGAATCTTACATTAAAAGGCATTCAACTTGTGTATAAAAAACAGAACCGCAAAATAAAATAGATATGGAAATAGCTCACATCAGACAGTTGGACATTGGAACTGTCACGTTGCCCAACAATTTAATACTGGCTCCCATGGCAGGCGTGACGGACCTGCCATTTCGCTTGCTGTGCCGGGAGCAGGGCGCGGGGCTTTTGTGTATGGAGATGGTCAGTGCGAAGGCAATCCTCTATAAGAACCGCAATACGGAGGCGCTTTTGGCGGTTGATCCGGCGGAGCATCCGGTCTCCCTGCAGCTGTTTGGCTCGGACCCGGACATTATGGCGGAGGTCACACGGCAGCTCGACGAGCGGCCCTTTGATATCATAGATATCAACATGGGCTGTCCCGTGCCTAAGATCGTGAACAACGGCGAGGGCTCCGCACTTATGAAGGATCTGCGCCTTGCAGGGCAGATCATCCAAAGCGTTGTGCGCGCCACAAAAAAGCCGGTCACGGTGAAATTTCGCAAGGGCTTTGACGACGCGCATGTGAACGCGGTGGAGCTCGCGAAGGCTGCGGAGGCTGCCGGGGCCGCCGCGGTCACTGTACACGGGCGGACAAGAGAGCAGTATTACTCCGGGCAGGCGGACTGGGATATCATCCGGCAGGTGAAGTCTGCGGTGTCCATTCCGGTCATCGGAAACGGCGATTTGAGAAGTGAAACGGATGTCGCCGCCATGTGGGAGCAAACCGGCTGCGACGGCTTTATGATCGGGCGGGGCGCACAGGGGAATCCCTGGATTTTCCGCCGGATACTGCATTATGTTCAGACGGGAGAGCCTTTGCCAAGGCCGCGCGTGGAGGAGCTGACAGAGATGATTCTGCGCCATGCACACATGCTGCTGGACTATAAGGGAGGCTACACGGGCATTCGCGAGATTCGCAAGCATGCCGCGTGGTACACCGCAGGTTATCCAGGCTCCTCGAAGCTTCGGGAGGCGGTCAACCGCGTGGAGGAGCTTGAAGATCTGCGGTCTCTTCTGGAGCGTTGGGAGCCACTTGACAATTCCGATTGAATCCGATATAATATGCGAGTTATTTTGACTGGGGATTTTTATGCTTGAATCGAAATAATTTTAGAAAAGCGGGGTAGAGAAATGGAAACAAAGAAGAACATTCTGACGTATGAGGGACTGAAGACATTGGAGGATGAGCTGGAACAGCTGAAGGTCGTCCGCCGCAAGGAGGTCTCACAGAAGATCAAGGAGGCGCGCGAGCTGGGAGATCTGTCCGAGAATGCGGAATATGATGCGGCGAAGGATGAGCAGCGCGATATTGAGACGCGGATTGAGGAGATTGAGAAAATCCTTAAAAATGCAGAGGTTTTTGTCGAGGAGGAGGCGGACATCCGCAAGGTCAGCATTGGATGCAAGGTGAAAATCCTCGATCTGGAATATGACGAAGAGCTTGAATATAAAATTGTGGGCTCCACTGAGGCGAACAGCTTAAAGGGAAAGATCAGCAATGAGTCGCCGGTCGGCAGGGCGCTTCTCGGAAGGAAGGTGGGCGACACGGTCAAGGTCGAGACCGAGGCCGGAGAGCTGTCTTACAAGCTGCTGGAGATTCAGAGGTCCACTGCAGACTAGAGAGGAAGGATAATATGGCTGAGCAGAATAACGGAGGGCAGCAGGATATCAACCAGCTGCTAAAGGTACGCCGTGATAAGTTAAAGGAATTGCAGGAAAATGGAAAGGACCCCTTTGTCGTCACTAAATATGATGTGACGGAGCACAGCAGGGACATCGCCGGGCATTTTGAGGAGATGGAGGGGAAGGATGTCTCCATCGCAGGGCGCTTGATGTTCAAGCGCGTCATGGGCAAGGCCTCCTTCTGCAATATTCAGGACCGGGAGGGGAGCATTCAGGTCTATGTGACAAGGGATGACCTGGGCGAGGAGGCTTATGCGGACTTCAAGCGCTCGGATGTGGGCGATATTTTCGGCGTGAAGGGCTTCGTGTTTAAGACGAAGACCGGGGAGATCTCCATTCACGCGAAGGAGATGACAATGCTCACCAAAAGCCTTCAGATTCTGCCTGAAAAGTTTCACGGACTTACGGACACAGACACCCGTTACCGGCAGCGCTATGTGGATCTTATTATGAATCCGGAGGTTCGTGACACCTTTATCAAGCGCTCGCAGATCATTCGGGAAATCCGAAGCTTTCTGGACGCCAGAGGCTTTCTGGAGGTGGAGACGCCGATGCTGGTCAGCAACGCGGGCGGTGCGGCAGCGCGGCCCTTTGAAACGCACTACAATGCATTGGATGAGGACGTGAAGCTCCGCATCTCTCTGGAATTATACTTAAAGCGCCTGATTGTCGGCGGTCTGGAGCGTGTTTACGAGATCGGGCGTGTGTTCCGCAACGAGGGCGTGGATACCCGCCACAACCCGGAGTTTACGCTGATGGAGCTGTATCAGGCATACACGGATTACGAGGGCATGATGGAGCTGACGGAGGCTCTGTTCCGCCATCTTGCCGGGAAGGTGTGCGGCGGCACGAAAATCAGCTACAACGGCATCGAGATCGACCTCGGAAAGCCCTTTGAGCGCCTGACCATGAACGACGCGATCAAGCGCTATGCGGGCATCGACTTTGACGCGGTCGCGGACGACGCGGCGGCGAAGGCTCTGGCGAAGGAGCACCACATTGAGTACGAGGAGCGCCACACGAAGGGCGACATTATCAATCTCTTTTTCGAGGAATACTGCGAGAAGGAGCTGATCCAGCCGACCTTTATCATGGATCACCCGCTGGCTGTCTCCCCGTTGACCAAGAAAAAGCCCTCCGACCCGGACAAGGTGGAGCGCTTTGAGCTCTTCATCAACACATGGGAGATGTGCAACGCGTACTCCGAGCTCAACGACCCCATCGACCAGCGCGAGCGCTTTGCCGCGCAGGACGCCGCCTTTGCGGCGGGCGACGAGGAGGCGAACCACACCGACGAGGATTTCCTGAACGCCCTCGAGGTCGGCATGCCCCCCACCGGAGGTATCGGCTTCGGCGTCGACCGCCTGGTGATGCTGCTGACCGACAGCGCGGCGATTCGCGATGTGCTGCTGTTCCCGACGACCT
>CAZNQZ010000146.1:0-5521 GCA_964575245.1 uncultured Lachnobacterium sp.
AGTTCGAATCTGGTTAGCCCAGTTTAGTGAGGGGGTCGGAACTGTAAAGTTACGGAACAGTTACGGGCGATCACAGAATTTTATATTGCATGGGATACTAGCTCAGTTGGTAGAGCACTTGACTTTTAATCAAGTTGTCGGGGGTTCGATTCCCCCGTATCTCATTCTTAGGAAACGCTGGTTAAAGCGTTTTCCGCGCCGGAAGCTCTGAGGAAGAGATGATGCAATCAGCGCTTCCTTAGAAAGGCTGTGGGAAACCGGGTGAATTTTACCCTGTTTCCCACAGCCTTTCAACATACAATACAGACTGTTGAAAATAAGAAGGGGAGAAAGATGCGCTCTATTCGCTCTAAGATCTTGTCGCTGGCGCTTACGTGTGTTTTGGTGTCCAATATAACCGTGATGTTGACCGGCATTATCAGCGTATCGAATGTGATTCGTAAGGATTCCAACCAGATAATCCAGCAGCTGGCCGAGAAGAAGGCGCTGGAGGTGGATGCCAAATTAATTATGGTTGAGAAGTCGGTCATGAATATGCGGGAATATCTTATCGGCAGGCTCATGGAAAACCCGGAGTTTCTGCGTCAGGAGGACGAAGTCGAGGATGCGATGGGGCGGCTTCACCGTCTGTTGAGCCTTGAGCTTAAGAACATGGAGGGGGTTAAGGGGGTATACTTTTGTACAGTGCCGGAGAGCGGTGTTGTGGATGAGGGGCTTTATCTGATCCGGACCGGCGATGACCAGTTCATTGATCTTTCGATCGTGGAGCTTGCCGCCGACGATCAGAATAATGAGACCAATAAAAGCCTTTGCAAGGAGTCGTTTGAGATCGGGGAGCCTGTATGGCTTCTGCCCCGTCAGAGCAAATCGGAGGAATGCCGCGTAATCGCTTATCTTATGCCCATCTTTCACGACAACCGGATGTGGGGCGTTGTGGGAATGGATCTGGATGCCTCCGCTGTCTCGGAGATCGTCAGCGAGGTTGGTGTGTACAGGGACTGTTTTTCGATTCTGATGGACAGTGAGGGAAATTTTGTGTATCATCCGGATTACCCGGACGGCGTGACTCGGGCGCAGTTTACGAAGGAGCTGGACAATATCAGCAACAGTATGTACCGGGGCAGAATCAACGAAAAGGTGATTTCCTACCGCTGGCACGGCGCTCAGAGAAGGATTATTTTTCGCGGGCTGAGAAACGGCATGTCTGTTGGCATCACTGTGTCAGTCTCAGAGATGCGCAGGCCGACTGTCATCTATATCACTTACACGGTACTGATTGTCGCTTTGGTGTGCGCGCTTGTGATTGCGTGGTCGGCGCGGATGTCACGTCGGCTGGTAAAACCTCTGCAGGATCTCACCGGAGTTGCCAGAAAGCTGGCAGGCGGGGATCTGGATGTGAAGATTCGCTGTGAGACGCACGATGAGGTGGAGATGCTGGCAAACAGCATGCAGCACACTGCGGATGAACTGAAGAAGCATGTGGCGTCCGTGAATGAGTTCGCGAGAACCGACGCTCTGACCAATGTCCACAACAAGGCGGCTTATCAGGAGACTGTGGAATCGCTCTCGGCGGATATCCGGGATCAGAAGGCACAGTTTTCGGTAATCGTGCTCGATGTGAACAGCTTAAAGCACATGAACGATACATACGGGCATGAAGCCGGAGATCTCTGGATCACGGGAGCCGCGACGGCGGCGGAGCGCGCCTTCGGGCGGTCGCGCGTGTACCGTATCGGAGGGGATGAATTTGCCGTGATTTTAGACGCCGGGGATCGCAGGCATTATGATCACATGCTGGCGGAGTTCACACAGGAGCTGGAGCGGTTCAACAGCCGTCCGGACAAGATTTATACGGAGGAGCTTCAGGTTGCATGCGGAATTGCTGATTATGACCGGAATGTGGACGAGCAGTATGCGGATGTATTCCGCCGTGCCGACAATCTGATGTACGAAAACAAAAAGATGTTAAAAGGGCTGGCATAGAAAAAGAATGGAGGAAGGAAATGGAGATTGTCTGTTTGGAGTTGGAGGGTGTACTTGTGCCGGAGATCTGGATCGCGTTCGCGGAGGAAACGGGGATCGCGGAGCTCAGGCGGACGACGCGCGACGAGCCTGATTATGATAAGCTGATGAGGGATAGAATCGCGATATTAAAGGCGCACGGGCTGGGTTTGAAGGAGATTCAGGACACGATCGCAAAAATTGATCCGATGCCGGGGGCGAAGGAGTTTTTGGATGAGCTGCGCACGATGACGCAGGTTATCATTTTGAGTGACACCTTCTCGCAGTTTGCAGGGCCGCTGATGAAAAAGCTCGGATATCCCACGATCTTCTGCAATACGCTGGAGGTGTCGGAGAGCGGGGAGATCACCGGCTACCGGATGCGCTGTGAGAAGTCCAAGTACACGACGGTCCGGGCGCTGCAGTCCATCGGCTTTGACACCATCGCCAGCGGGGACAGCCACAATGACCTCGGCATGATCGAGGCGTCGAAGGCGGGTTTTCTGTTTAAGAGTACGGAGCAGATCAGGGCTGAGTATCCCCAGTTTCCCGCATACGATACCTATGAAGAGCTGCTGAGCGCCATCCGGCAGGCGATTGCATAAGGAGAGGTCCCCATGTTTTTTGATAATAAGGAATACCGAAGGCTGCTTGCCAAGTGGATTGTCAGCGTGTTTGCCATCTGCATCCTGCTCTATCTCGCCGTTCGGAATTTTTCTTCCATCGGAGAGGGCGTGTCGTGGCTGTTTGCGCTGGTAAGGCCGATATTGATCGGCGGACTGCTCGCGCTTGTCTTAAACGTGCCGCTGAAATTTATTGAAAATAAAATTTTAAGCGGAGCAAAGCATACAAAAGTCAAACGTCCGCTCGCGATTACGCTGTCTCTGCTCCTCATTATCGGCATTATTCTGGGAATTGTTTTTCTTGTGATTCCGGAGCTGATCAAGGCCCTGACAATTTTGGGAGAGATGGCGTTCGCGCAGATCGACCGCCTCTCAAAGCTGGACATGGAAGCGACGATTTTCGGAGGGACGACGATTGAGGATTTTCTTGAGAATAACGTCAACTGGGCGGAGCTGAAAACCTCGCTTCAGCTCTGGATACAGAGGACCGGAAAAACGCTGCTGAACACGACGGTCAGTGCCGCGGGTTCTGTGATCGGCGCCATGCTCAGTTTTTTCATGAGTCTGGTATTTGCCATCTATATGCTGTCCCAGAAGGAAAATCTGTCCCGCCAGTTTACGCATTTGTTCCGCGTATGGCTGCCCGACCGGGTGAGCAGCCGCCTGATTCACATGTTTTCCGTCTGCAATGAATGCTTTGCCAACTATGTCGCGGGACAGACGCTGGAGGCGTTTATCCTTGGAGGATTGTGTACCGCGGGAATGCTTCTTCTGCGACTGCCCTACGCCCCCATGGTCGGTGTGCTGGTCGGGGCCACGGCGCTGCTGCCGGTGGTCGGCGCATATATCGGAGGCATCGTCGGTTTCCTGATGATTTTGACGGAGAGCCCCACCAAGGCACTGATTTTTGTGATTTACCTCGCCATTCTGCAGCAGGTGGAGGGCAATCTGATCTACCCGCGTGTGGTTGGCTCCAAGCTCAACCTCCCAGCAATCTGGGTGCTGGCTGCCATCACTGTCGGTGGCAATCTGTTCGGCATGTTGGGGATGCTTCTGGGTGTTCCGGTGTTTTCCGCCGCCTACACGCTGTTTAAAGAGGCTACGCAGGCCCGTGCAGAGAGAATAAAGAAAGAAACCCCCACCGCAAAGCAGTAGCCGGGCGGCGGGGGTTTCTTTGTTAATCCCAATTGTCATTGGCGTTGTACTCGAGATCTATATCCCCGGTATTGGTGTCGATGGTGATGGATTTGCCTGATGTTCCCTTTTGGGTGTAGGAGCGCCGGTAGGAGCGGTTGTTGCAGCTCACCGAACCGATGCTGGTGTCCAGATTGATGGTGTAGTCCGACAGGTCTTCCGTGCTCTCCACGTCGATATCCCCGACATTGGACTCAGCCTTCAGTTGGTCAAACCGGCAGTTTTCGATGTCCACGTCACTCACGTTGGAATCCAGCTCGATGTCGGCAAAGGAGAGATTTGTAAGGTCAATGTCGCCCACGTTTGCGTCGATGCCCAGGCGTTCTCCCTCCAGATTTTCGATCTCAATGTCTCCGACTGCCACATCTATCCCGATTTCGCGGTAGCTGACACCTGAGGGGACGGTCAGGGTCACATTACATTTT
Organism: uncultured Lachnobacterium sp.; assembly: GCA_964575245.1. Lineage (GTDB taxonomy): Bacteria > Bacillota > Clostridia > Lachnospirales > Lachnospiraceae > Roseburia. The sequence goes on from CAZNQZ010000146.1 coordinate 4,244, forward strand.
TTATTGCCGAAGCGATTGATTTTTTCCTGTTTGATGTACAGGATGCCGTCCTTTACCTCGAAGTGCGGCTCAAGATTTTTGCTGCAGCGGTAGGTGACGGATGCGCGCTCTCCGGGATGGATGGTCAGGCTCATGACACTCGCGTCAACGGAGATCGAGTTGAAGTCGTCCAGTTGGAAGTTGTCGGATTCTGTGCTGTCTGAAATCTCCCAGCTGCCGATTGTCTCGTCCTGAAGGATCGGCAGAAATTTGCGGACAAAGGAGGCACCCCAGCCGATGATGTGGTAGCAGCTTCCAAAAAGGATACAGACGACTGTCACGACAGTCAGGATGATCAGATATAATTGTTTGTTCATGGTTTCCCTCCTATTCGCTCAACAGATTTTTGATCAGGGCATGGATGATGGCAGAGATCGGCCAGATAATCCAGCTGATATGCCAGTCAAAGGTCATAAAGCTCCAGATCAGGTAGACATGACCGCCGCCGTGGATTTATTGGGGTAGTGGGGCTCGCCCTGTTGTGAGGGTGTGTAGTTGCCTCCGACAGTGCGCTGCTCATTCATCTGCAGCAGTCTTTTGATGCTCCCGAGTTTCATGGAACCCATCACGATCAGGAACACGCCGATGCCGACAAGGATAAAGAGCATGGCTCCTGAAAAGTCTGACCAGAAGATGGAGTAGCTGTCCATGCTTCCGATCAGAATACTGGGAACGACGCTCAGCACACAGAAGATAACGCCGATCGTCAGCTGAAGCGCATAGGTGGGCTTGTAGGATACAAGAGTCTGGTGAAGGTAGTCGCTTGTGGCAAAATCCGTCACATAGCGCTCTGTTTTCAGGTAATTCCAGCGGCTGATCATAATGCCGGAGTAAATGAACAGCCCAACGCCGCAGGCGACCAGAAGAAACAACACACAGGCGCCCAGAGCGTCGAAGTTGATCTGGCTGTCTTTATCCGAGGTGACGGCATGAAACAGGATCGGGGCACACACCGAGGTGATGCAGAGCAGCACGCCGAGTGCAACCATAAAGGCGTGTTTCGAGTGGTCTGCGAGATATTTCCGGGCCTCCTCCAACGGCAGGGTCTTGCCCTCCGGGAGAGGATTCTGGTGAATGAGCTGGTCGATGCCAAGATCCTTGGCGAGTTCGTCGAGGTTCCCGAATTCAGCGATGACGATGCCGACGGCCTCATTCTCCGATTTGCCCTCGGCCTTGAGTTCCGTGTATTTATCCTCCATCATCTGCCAGAGCTCATCTTTGGCCCGGTACACCTCCGGC